>DATING010000234.1:0-8107 GCA_035474555.1 Longimicrobium sp.
AGATTGGCCGCTTTCTGGCCCACGAGCTGGACGGCTACCTGCAGGGCCGCACGGCGGAGCGGCGGGCGGAGATGCCGCTGGCCCTGGTGGAGAACCAGCAGTACATCCACTACAACAAGGGCGCCCTGGCGATGTACGCCCTGCGCGACTACGTGGGCGAGGCGGCCGTGAACGGGGCCCTGCGCGCGTTCCTGCGCGAGACGCGCAACGCCTCGGACCCGTATCCCACCTCCGTGGACCTGCTGCGCCACCTGCGCGCGGCCACGCCGGACTCGCTGCAGTACCTGGTGGAGGACCTGTTCGAGACGGTGACGCTGTGGGACCTGCGCACCACCGCGGCGGAGGGGGCGGAGCTGCCGGACGGGCGCTACGAGGTGGAGCTGACGGTGACCGCCCGCAAGGTGCGCGCGGGTCCCCTGGGCGATGAGACGGAGGTGCCCATGGAGGACCTGGTGGAGATCGGCTTCTTTGGCGCGGAGAACGAGGACGAGCCCATCTTCCTTCGCAAGGAGCGCTTTACGGGGCAGCCGCGCACGTTCCGGGTCGTGCTGGACGAGCGGCCGGTGCGGGGCGGGATCGATCCGCTGCACAAGCTCATCGACCGCGACGAGGACGACAACGTGGTGGACGTGGAGCGCCGCGCCGGCACGCCCGTCCGCGCGCGCCGGCCAGGGAATAGGGAATAGGGAGTAGGGAATAGGGAATAGCCTGCAACTGCGGGTGACGGGTTACAGGTTACAGGGGACAGCCTGCAACGGCGGTCCCCTGCCCGTCTGGGTCCCCGCCGCGGACGCCTGGGCTTCGCTTCTGCCCGCGTCGCCGGGTTTGAGGTGGATGCTCGGTTTTACGGGAGCCTCACGCGGAGGACGCGGAGAAAAGAGACGCGGAGAACGGCGCGAGGGAGGATGCCGTTTCCGCGGCTCTTTCATTTTCGCCGCGGCTCCGCGCGGCACACGTCCATGATGGATTGCGAGAAGAGAATGGTCGATGGCGGCTGAGGGCCGGCCGCACCTGCGCGCGCTGACGGGGCTGCGCTTCGTCGCCGCGTTCCAGGTGCTGGCATACCACGGGCTGGGGACCGGGCCGCAGTCCGCGTGGTGGATGCGCGGGCTGGTGGGCAGCGGGTACGTGGGGGTGAGCCTGTTCTTCGTGCTGTCGGGGTTCGTGCTCACCTACACGTACCACGATTCCCTGCGCGACGGCACGGCCACCCGCGGCGCGTTCCTGGCCGCGCGCGTGGCCCGCATCTACCCCGTGTACCTGCTTTCGCTGCTCGTGGCGCTGCCGCCGGTGTTCTGGCTGGTGGCCAGCAGGGGCGTGCGGATGCAGTACGGGTGGCTGGCGGGGCTCACGGGGATGTACGCGGGGCTGCTGCAGGCGTGGGATCCGCGCCGCGCGTGTGTCCTGAATTGCCCCGCGTGGTCGTTGTCGGACGAGGCGTTCTTCTACCTCGCCTTTTTGCTCGTGCTGCCGGTGGTCGCGCGGTGGGGGATGCGGCGGCTGGCGGTGGCGGCCGGGGCGGCGTACGCGCTCGCGCTGCTGGCCCCGGTGCTGTACCTGGTGCTGCGTCCGGACGGCGCCGTGCCCGCCACGCCGGCCGCACCGGTTTCGCAGGCGTACTGGCTGGCCGTGGTGAAGTACAATCCGCTGATCCGCCTTCCCGAGTTCGTGATGGGCGTGATCGCGGGCCGCCTGTTCCTGCTGGAGGGCGGGACGCGGCGCTGGCACGTGTGGCTGGAGGCGGGGGCGGTGGGGGTGCTGGGCGCCGTGCTGCTGGCCAGTCCCGCCATCCCGTATCCGCTGATGCACAACGGGCTGCTGGCGCCCGCGTTCGCCGCGCTGGTGTACGCGCTGGCCCGCGGCGCCGGCCCGGTGAGCCGGGTGCTCGCCACGCGGATGCTGGTGCGGCTGGGCGCGGCGAGCTTCTCGCTGTACATCCTGCACGTGCCGCTGCTGGCGTGGATGTCCCGCGGCTACCGGACGTTCGGCGTGGCGCTGCCCCCGCAGCCGTGGCACTTCGCCATCTTCGCCACGGGGAGCATCGCCGTCTCGCTGGTGGTGTTCGACGTGGTGGAGGAGCCCGGCCGCAGGCTGCTGCGCCGGCTCCTGGTCCGGCGGCGCGCGGATCCACCGACGCTCGGCGGGATGGCGAGGGAAGGCACGGAGGTGCGTGGGATGGAGGACCGCGAGCTGGTCTCGCGGGAGGGAGGACGGCCGGGGGAAATCTGACCACTTTCAACGTGCGGAGACGGATGCGGAACGCGATGCTGATGGTGCTGGTGGCGGTGGCGGTGGCGGCGGGCGCGGCGCCAGCGGGTGCGCAGGTACTGGGCGGGCCGGCGCTGCCGGCGGGGAGCACGCGGGAGCTGAGCTTTTCCATCACGCAGCCGGAGATCCAGTCGCACTCCAGCTCCGGCGCGGGGATGGTGGGCAGCTACCGGCGCACGGGGCGCGTGAACCTGTCCGCGCGCCTGGCGTACATCGGCAACCTGAGCGGAGGCACGTACGCGGAAGCAGGTTCGTTCGGCGTGCTGCCCGTGCCGCGCATCGGCGGCGTGGACCTGGGATGGACGGCGGGGCTCGGCTTCGACACGGGCAACGGCGACGGCCTGTACGTGCCCGTGGGGCTGAACGCCAGCCGCGTGTTCTCCGTCCGCGGCGCGCAGGTGACGCCGTTCGCGCACGGGCGCGTGGCGGTCGCGAGCATCGATCCGCAGCAGAACCAGAACGGCCGCTTGGCCGCGGCCGGGGAGCTGGGCCTGGAGGTGGGCGCCGGGACGCGCTGGGGCATCCGCGCGGGCATCGGCAACGCGCACAATCAGACCAGCCTGGTAATGGGCTTCGCCTACCGCCGCTAGTCCGCGCGCGGATCAGCATCGAACGAAACCGCCGGTCCCGTGCTCGTCGCGGGGCCGGCGGTTTGGTGTGTGGGGATCTTGCTGATGAGCGGAGCCAGCGGGACGCGGTACGGCGGGTACGGCGGAGGGTGGGAGTGTATAGCGCAGTAGAGATCGCGGGGTGACGGGAGCGATTGAAATCGCGGCTACAACTTCACACTGTCGGCCTCCGCCGACACCAACGACGCGACCGGCGTAGTCCCGTGCCGCGGTATCGAAAACGCGCCAAACTGTCATTCCGAGCGAGGAACGAGTGAGGAATCTACTCGCCCGTGGCGGGTGCACCGCTTCCGGTCTGGATCTCTCCGATGCACATTCCGCCAATCGAATCTGACGGATCAGCCGAAAGAGAATGTGATGACGCGCTACCTGGTCGTATTCGAGCGCACGGAGACGGGCTACTCGGCATATTCGCCCGATCTTCCCGGCTGCATCAGCACGGGGCGGACGCGGACGGAAGTGGAGGCCAACATGCGCGAGGCCATCGCGTTCCACATCGAAGGGTTGCAGTTGGAAGGCTACCCCGTCCCGGAGCCCCAGAGCGAATACGGCTACGTGGAGGTCGCGGCGGCCTGAACCCCCGGCTGCGATTCACGTCCGCGCCGAACTCGTGCGGCCCGCGCCGCCGGAGACCGGGGGCGGCGCGCGGTAGGCGAAGCGCGCCTTGAGCTTGAGGAAGTGCTTCTCGTACAGGTTCCAGCTCGCGAGCGCCACCATGACGGACGCCGCGCCCATCCCCGCCACGTATCCCAGCAGCCCCGTCAGCTCCCACCGCGTGCCCGCGAACGCGTCGGCCGACACGCCGGCCAGGCGGCCCAGCGCGATCAGCGGCACGTGCACCACGTACAGCCCGTAGCTGTATCGGCCGAAGAAGCGCAGCACGCTGCCCGAGAGCAGCCGCGCCAGGAACCGCGGCCGCCCCTCCACCGCCAGCACCAGCACGGCGCCGAAGAAGAACGCCAGCGCGGTGTAGCCCACCGACACCATGTACGCGCCGCCGGGGTTGAACCCGGACGGATGCAGCGCCGCCCCGGCCAGCACCGCCAGCGAACCAGCCAGCACCGTCGGCGCCATCCGCCGCAGCCGTGTCCATCCACCGGGTCCGCGGGCGATGAGCGCGATCGCGCCGCCCAGCCCCAGGCCGTCCACGCGGCCGGGCGTCAGGAAGTACACCGTCCGCAGGTCATCCACCATGAGCACGCTCGCCACGCGGTACGCCAGCGCGCCCGCGACGCACCCCGCGCACATCCACAGCGCCCCCCTGCGGGAGAGCGTGAAGATGAGCAGCGGCCACACGAGGTAGAACTGCTCCTCGATGGCCAGGCTCCACAGGTGCGCCGCGAAATCCAGCGCGCCGTTGTCCAGCGGGCGAAAGTTCTGCAGGTACAGCCAGTACGGGAGCTGGTCGATGAACGGCGTGGTATACGCCCGCGCCCCCAGCAGCGGCGGCAGCAGAAAGAGCAGGATGACGAAGCCGTAGTACAGCGGCAGGATGCGCAGCGCGCGCCGCATGTAGAAGGTGCGGTACCGGTGCGGCGTCCCTCGCGCATCCGCCAGGATGCCCGTGATCAGGAACCCGGAGAGCACGAAGAACAGGTCCACCCCCGCCCATCCGGGGCTGAACGCCTGCTTCACCAGCCGGGCGGGCGCGCCGGCCGGGGCCGCCATCGCGGAGGTGAAGTGCAGCAGGAGCACGCCCAGCACGGCGCACCCGCGCAGGCCATCCAGCGCGGGGATGTGCCCGGCCTGGCCCGCGGGCGCGGTGCCCCCGTGCGGCTCGGTGGCCGGCGGAGGCACGTTCGCGGCGGATGGATGCGATCCGGCGGGCTGGGGCGTCAACGGGCGCGTGAAATCGATGGAGGACGGCGGCAGGGAGGGTCGGCGGGAGTCACAACGTATTGCGGATCAGGCGGATGGACAACCTCCCGCGATGCCGGTCAGGCGCTCTCGGCGGGGCTCCCTTCCGCGCTCCCGCCGCGCAGAACGTCGCGGATGTAATCCGCCATGGCGGCGAGGACTGCGTCCCGGTGCTCGGCGTGCGGGGCGTGGCCGCAGCCGGGGAGGGCCAGCGTCCGCACGGGGGCGCCGGAGCCGCGCTGGATGGACTCCACGTGCGCCCACGAGCCGTATTCGTCGCGCTCCCCCTGCACGACGAGGGCGGGGACCTGGATGCCGGGGAGGAACTCCTCGATGTTCCACGCGAGGAAACCGGGATCGAGCCACACGCCGTTCCATCCCCAGAACGCCACGTCCGTGTTGGCGCCGTGGTGCCGCTCCAGCCGCGCGCGCAGGGTGCCGGTGCGATACGTCTCCGCGATGCGGGCGATGCTCTCCAGCCCGCACGGCTCCGCGAACACGTGCGGCGCCTCCAGCACCAGTGCCCGCAGCCCGGGAACCGCCCGGCGCCCGGCCGCGATCAGCGCGATGGAGGCGCCGTCGCTGTGCCCCAGCAGGATCACGTCCCGCAGCCCGGCGGCCTCCACGACCTGCACCAGGGTCTCCGCCTCGTCGTGCATGAAGCGCACGGGGCGGGGGAGCGCGACGGGATCCGACCGCCCGTAGCCGGCGCGCGAGTACACCAGCGCGCCGCACCCCGTCGCCGCCGCCAGCGCGTCCGGAAAGTCGCGCCAGGTGGAGACGGCGCCGAGGCCTTCGTGCAAAAAGACGATGGTCGGCGCCTCGTCCGGGCCCGGTCCCGCGCGGCGGCACTCCAGCCGCGTCCCGTCGATCTCCAAGAACTCCATCGGCGATTTCGATCGATGTGGGTCTGCGCCCGTCAGGCGGTGCGGGGGCCGCGACGGGTTGCGCGCAGGCGGATGTTGCCCGCCAGCGGCGCCACGTCCGCGTCCGACAGCGCCAGCGCGTTGAGGGCGCGCTCCACGACCGCTTCCCCGTCCGGCACCCGCAGCCCGAAGCCGAGCTCCGCCTTGCGGCACAGGCGCTCCTCCCACGCAATCAGGTCCGCCGGCACCCTCCGGCCGCCGCGGCGCAGGCGCGCGTGCACGCCCTCGTGCACGATGGACGAGGCGACCTGCGCGGGCGCGAACTTCGCCACGAAGAACGTGTCCAGCACACAGTTGCGCTCCCCGTCGAACTGGGCGCGCACGCCCGTGTTCTGCCGGACGAAGATGCGCGAGAAGTCCCGCCGCATCTGCCCGATCCGCCACGGCTGCACGGCGGCGACCCGATCCAGCGCGGCGGCGATCTTGTCGAACATCGCCTCGGTGGATGCGTGCAGGTGATCGTTCATCACCCACACGTCGATGCCGTGCATCCGGCGCTGCTCGGACGCCGACCGGATCCGCGCCTCCTCCGCGCGCGCGGCGACTTCCTGCATCAGCCGTCGGATCATCGCGTCTCCTCGCTCGGGATGCCTTCCAGCCGCGCCACCAGGTCCAGCGCGTTCTGCGCGGCGGCGCCGGCGGCGGTGTTGTCGAAGATGCACCACACGTCGCGTCCCGCGTCCGCATCCTGCCGGAGGCGCGACGCCAGTGCATCCAGGTACGCGTCCTCGTACGAAGAATAGTAGGTCCGGGGCGAGCCGTGCAGCCGGTAGTACGCCATCCCCCGCCATCCGCCCGGCTCCGCCGCCTCCGGCACGCGCGCGGGGTCGGCGGCCACGCGGGCGATCTGCCAGTCGTCCAGCAGCGCATCCACCTCCGGCACGAACCACGTCGCGTGCCGGGGCTCGCACACGGCGGGGACGGGCGTGGCGGCGCGCAGCACGGTGAAGAACCGTTCGCAAACGCCGCGGTCGAACGCCAGGCTGGGCGGAAGCTGCACGAGCAGGCACGCCAGCCGCGCCCCTAGTCCGCCGGCCTCCGCCAGGAAGGTGGCAAGGGCCTCGTCCACGTCCACCAGCCGCTGCGTGTGGGTGATGGTCTTCGGGAGCTTGGCGCAGAAGCGGAACGACGCGGGCACGCTCTCCGCCCAGCGCGCGTAGGTGGACGGCCGGTGCGGGCGGTGGAAGGACGAGTTGATCTCCACGGCCGGAAAGCGGCCCGCGTACCGCTGCAGGTGGGTGCCCTCCGCTGGAAAGACGGGCTGCACCGGGCCGGGCAGCGTCCATCCCGCGCACCCCACCAGGACGGGGGCGGCGGATGCGGATGCGGCGGAGGTCGAGTCGGTCACGCGGCGCGGCGGCGCGGGTGGACGGCGTGTGGGGAATCCGCCCCGCGAGCAGGCAAAAGCGGCGCCCGGACGCAAAAACGGAGCGGGCGGCCACCACGCCGCCCGCTCCGTCCGTCATCCGCCGTCGATCAGGCGAAGCGCTTACCGCACCGTGCGGACTTCCACCTCGAACACCATCACGGCGTTGGGGGGGATGGAGCCGCGCCCCTCCGCGCCGTAGCCCAGCGACGCCGGGATCACCAGCTGCCGCTTGCCGCCCACGCGCATGCCGGCGACGCCCTCGTCCCAGCCGCGGATCACTTCACGCGCGCCCAGCGCGAACTCGAACGCGGGGCCGGAGGTGCGGAAATCGAAGCGGGTGCCGGACGGCAGCCACCCCTGGTAGTAGACGCCGACGATCTTGCCGTTCTGCGCCACGGCACCGGTGCCGACGGTGATGTCGCGGTAGTACAGGCCCGTGCTGGTGCGGGTCATGGTGGTCAGGTCCACCCCCAGCGAGGGCGCGAACGTGGTGTCCTCGAGGGACGTGGGGCTGTCGGAGCCGCAGGCGGCGGCCAGCAGCGGCAGCGCGCACGCAAGGAGAAAGAACAGGCGACGCATTCGTATCTCGCGAAGTGGTTGGGGGTTGCGACCGGTGGAACGGGAAAGATAACGCCCCAGTCAACCGGTCCGTGACGGGGGCGAGGGCATCGGCCCCCTTCCGCGCCCGGCACCGTGCACATACCATGTACACCCTTGCAATGATCCCCATCCACACGCATCCCGGCCAGACCCATGAAGCGCCTGCTCCTCCTGCTCGCCCTCGTCCCCGCGCCCGCGCTCGCCCAGGCCGGCGCGAACGCCAGCGCCAGTGCCAACCCGGCGATGGGCTCCGTCGCGCCCATCTACCGCCAGGCGTCCGCCTACATCCTGGCCGCCGCCGAGCAGATGCCCGAGGCGGAGTACGGCTTCAAGCCCGCGGCCGACGTGCGCAGCTTTGGGCAGCTCATTGGCCACGTGGCCAACGCCCAGTTCATGATCTGCGCGGCCGCGCTGGGCGAGGCGAGCCCCGCCACGCAGAACTACGAGCAGGTGACGGC
>DATING010000235.1:0-3197 GCA_035474555.1 Longimicrobium sp.
GGCGGACTTCGCGAAGTTCCAGCGGCGAATTCATTCGCTCCGGACGGAGGGCCGCCGCCGCGACTGCGGCAGGCGGCGAATTCGTACGCCCCCGAACGGAGGGCTGCCGGCTCAGCCCTGCGGCAGGGTGGTCCCGGAGACCGGTGCGGGGGTGCGGCGCGCCGTGGCGGTGCCGTCGCCCAGCTGGCCCCCGGCGTTCTCGCCCCAGCAGTGGACCACGTACCCGGCCGTGATGGCGCAGGTGAAGAACTGGCCCGCGGTGATCTGCGCATAGGCGTGCTGCTGCTCCACCGGCGCCGGATTCACCCCCGTCGAGGTGCTGCCCAGCTCACCCTTGATGTTGAGCCCCCAGCACCAGGCCGTACGGTTCTGGCTCAGGCCGCACGTGTGCTCGCTGCTCCCCGTCAGGGCCACGAAGCCCATCGCCGGCTGAACGGGCACGGGGGTGAGGGAGCACTGGTGCTGGAACGTTCCCGCCATGCAGGGGCTGTTGCCGGTCCCGTTGCCCAGCTGCCCGAAGTTGTCCTGGCCCCAGCAGTAGGTGGCGCCGGCCACCGCCGTTCCGCAGCTGAAGGCGCCCTGGGCCGCGATCACGCTCATGGGCGGTCCCTGCACGGCCACCGGTGCAAAGCGGTCCACCTGCGTGCCGTCGCCCAGCTGGCCCAGCACGTTGTATCCCCAGCACCACGGCGCCCCCGCGGCGGTGATCCCACAGCTGTGGAACGAGCCCGCCGCGATGCTGGCAAAAGCGACGGGCGCCTGCATGCGCCGGGGAACGTTGCTGGCGCCCGTGCCGCCCAGCCCACCGTAGCTGTTGCTTCCCCAGCACCACACCTCGCCGGACGCGGTGCGCGCGCAGGCGTGCAGCCCCCCGTTCGCCACCTGCACGAAGCGCGTGGCGCCCTGCACGGCCACGGGCACGGGCGAATCGGTGCTCCCGCCGTTGCCCAGCTGCCCGTTGATCCCCATCCCCCAGCAGAACACGCGGTAATCCATGGCCACGCCGCAGGTGAAGTGCCCCCCCGAGGAGATGGACCAGAAGGCGTGCCCGCCCTCCACGGCCGTGGGCACGCGCCGCATCTCGCGGGCGACGGTGCTCCCCAGCTGCCCCTGGGTGTCGTCGCCCCAGCAGAACGCCTGGCCCCGCGCGTTCAGGGCACAGGTGTGCCGCACGCCCGCGGCTACCTGCGCCGGCACCTGCACCGCCCGGGTGGAGAAGGTCACCTGGGCGGCCGGCAGGTCCGCCAACGAGGCACGGAGCGTGTTGGTGCCCGCCTGGGCGCCCATCGTCCACGCCGCCTGGGCCACGCCGGACGCATCGGTCTGCACGCTGTCGGCGGAGACGCGGCCGCCGCCGGACGTGACCGCGAAGTCCACCCACGCGCCGGCGAACGGGCGTCCGGCGGCGTCCGTCACGGTCACGGCAACGTTGCCCGCGGGCGCGGAGATGATGGCGGAATCCAGGGCCGCGGCCGTGGCGGCGATGCTCGCGGGGGTGCGGGCGGAGGGGCCGGTTCCATCGCCGCAGGCGGCGAACAGGGCGGCAAGGATCAAGGGAGCAGCGGTACGGCGCATGGGCTGGGACGAATGGATCGCAGGTGTACGGGCGCGCGCCTCGGCGCGCCCGGCGGGGTCGTGCTTCGCGGCTACTCGCCGCAGATCATGTCCAGCTGCGTGAAGTCGATGAGCACGTCGCGGGGCTTGGAGCCGTCGGGGGGGCCGAGCACGCCGGCCTTCTCCAGCTGGTCCATCACCCGCGCCGCGCGGCCGTAGCCAATGCGCATCCGCCGCTGCAGCAGCGACGTGCTGCCACCCTGGTGCTGGATGCACAGCTCCGCGGCCTGCCGGAACAGCTTGTCGCGCTCGCCCGGCTCCTCGTCCGCCTCCAGCTCGCCGGAATCCTCCGTGGCGCGCACCTCGTCCAGGATGTTGGCCTCCGTGCTGGTGGACGGGTCCAGCCCGCGGGCAATCGCCTCTTCGCGGCGAATGCGGGCCTGCTCGCGGTACCACTCCATCAGCTGCTCGGTTTCTTCCGTGCTCAGGTACGCACCCTGGATGCGCACCGGCTCGCTGCTGGCGGGCGGCAGCATCAGCATGTCGCCGTTGCCCAGCAGGGCGTCCGCCCCGTTCTGGTCCAGGATCGTCCGGCTGTCCACCTTGGACGACACGCGGAAGGCGATGCGGCTGGGGAAGTTGGCCTTGATCAGGCCCGTGATCACGTTCACGGACGGGCGCTGCGTGGCCAGGATGAGGTGGATGCCGATCGCGCGCGCCTTCTGGGCCAGCAGCGCGAGCGGCTTTTCCACGTCGCCCTGCACGGTCATCATCAGGTCCGCCAGCTCGTCGATGATGAACACGATGTACGGAAGCTCGCCGCCCTTGTACAGCCAGCGGTCCGGATCGCCCTCCTCGCCGTCCGCCTCGGCCGAGCGCAGGATGCTGCCCTGCTCGATCTTGCGGTTGAAGTCCTGCAGGTTGCGCACGCCGTTCACGCTCAGCAGCGTGTAGCGCCGCTCCATCTCCAGCACCGCCCACTTGAGGACAGCCGCGGCGTCGTTGTTGTCCGTGACGACGGGGTGCCGCAGGTGGGGGAGGTCGTTGTACATCGACAGCTCCACCATCTTGGGGTCCACCATCAGGAACCGCAGCGTGCGCGGCGTGTGGCGGTAGATGAGGGAGGTGATGATGGTGTTCACGCACACCGACTTTCCCGATCCCGTGGCGCCCGCGATCAGCAGGTGCGGCATCTTGGCCAGGTCCACGACCGTGGGCCGGCCCGCGATGTCCTTGCCCAGCGCCAGCGGCAGCATGGCCTTGGTCGTCCGCCACGCCGCCGACTCCAGCGTCTCGCGAAAGTACACCATCTGCGGCTCGGGATTGGGCACCTCCACGCCCACGGCGCCCTTGCCTGGGATGGGCGCCACGATGCGCACGGAGGGCGCGCGCAGGGCCAGCGCCAGGTCCGCCTCCAGGTTGGCGATGCGGGCCACCTTCACCCCCGGCGCCGGGCTCACCTCGAACTGCGTGACGACGGGCCCCGTCGTCATCCCCACGATGGTGCCCTCGATCTTGAAGGTCGCCAGCTTGTCGATGAGCACCTGTCCCAGCTTGTCCAGCTCCTGCCGCCCCCGCGCGTCGTCCCGCGGCGGCGCGGCCGTCAGCATGCCGGAGCCGGGAAGGTCCGTGGAGTACGGGTC
>DATING010000236.1:0-1510 GCA_035474555.1 Longimicrobium sp.
GCAAGGCCCGCCAGGCGCAGAGCAAGCTCAAGATGATCGAGCGCAAGGTGGAGCAGCTCGAGGAGCTTCCCGGCAGCTCGCGCCGCTACCCCAAGTTCCGCTTCGTGCAGAAGCGCCCCAGCGGCAAGGAGGTGCTGAAGATCGATGGCGTCCGGAAGGCCTTCGGCGACAAGGAGGTGCTCCCCGGCGTGACGCTGCAGGTGAACCGCGGCGACCGCATGGTCATCATGGGGCCCAACGGCATCGGCAAGAGCACGCTGCTCAAGATCATCATGGGCGACCTGCCGGCGGACGCCGGCGTGGTGGAGTGGGGGTACGAGGCGCAGCGCGGCTACTTTGCGCAGGACCACCACGAGCAGCTGGAGGACGAGGACCGCACGGCCGAGCAGTGGCTGTGGGACTTTTGCCCCGGCAAGGACCGCGGCTTCGTGCGCGGGCACCTGGGGATGGTGCTCTTTTCCGGCAGCGACGGCGAAAAGCGCCTGTCCGCCCTTTCCGGCGGCGAGGCGGCCCGCCTGGTGTTCAGCCGCCTGGCGCTGGAGCAGCCCAACGTGCTGGTGCTGGACGAGCCCACCAACCACCTGGACCTGGAGTCCATCGAGGCGCTGGTGGCGGCCCTGCAGACGTACGAGGGCACGCTCATCCTGGTCTCGCACGACCGGTGGTTCGTGGGCCAGCTGGCCACGCGCATCGTGGAGATCAGCCCCGCCGGCATCCGCGACTACCTGGGCACCTACGAGGAGTACGTGCACGCCTGCGGCGACGACCACCTGGACGCCGACACCGTCGTCCTCAAGGCCAAGCGCGAGGACAAGAAGGCCCGCAAGCGCGAGCTGGTGGGCTGATCCGCGCCCCGGTGTGTTCGCGCCCGGCCGGTCCCCGCGACCGGCCGGGCGCGTTCCGTTTGAACCACGATCCCGATCCCCCTGTACCGCCGTGCCCGTTCGATGAACCTCGCCCTCGTCACCTACGCCGCCCACCCGGCCCTGCAGCCGGACGACGTGCTGCTCGCGGACGCCCTGCGCCGCGCCGGCGCCACGGCCGCGCCCGTCGTGTGGAACGATCCCGCCGTGCGCTGGGATGCGTACGACGGCATCGTGCTGCGCTCCACCTGGGACTACTTTCTCGTCCCCGCGGAGTTCGACGCCTGGCTGGCGCAACGGGAGCGCGGGCCCGTCCCGCTCCTGAACCCGCCGTCCGTGGTCCGGTGGAACGCGGACAAGCGCTACCTGCGGGAGCTGGCCGCGCGGGGCGTGGGCATCGTCCCCACGCGGTTCGTGGAGCCGGGGGACGGCGCGGCCACGCTGGCGGAGATCCTGGAGGCCGAAGGGTGGGACGCGGCCGTGGCCAAGCCCGCCGTCTCCGCCGGCTCGCACGAGACGTGGCGCACCCGCCGCGCGGCGGCCGCGGGGGACCAGGCGCGGTTCGCGGCGCTCGTGGCGGGTGCGGCCGTGCTGGTGCAGCCGTTCGTGCGTGAGATCGAGGAGGACGGCGAGTGGTCGTTCCTCTT
>DATING010000237.1:0-3788 GCA_035474555.1 Longimicrobium sp.
TGCCGGGTGCCGAAGGAAAACCTGCTCGGCCGCCCCGGCTTCGGCGTCTCGCACGTGATCTCCGCCGCGCTGGAGCATGGGCGCTACAGTGTCGCCTGGGGATCGGTCGGCCTCGGCCAGGCCTGCCTCGACGCCTCCAAAACCTATGCCGCGGGGCGCCGGCAGTTCGGCGTCCCGATCGCCGATCACCAGCTCATCCGCCGCATGCTGACCAACATGATCGTCGAGGTGCGCGCCGCCCGCCTGCTCTGCCTGCGGGCCGGATGGCTGCGCGACGCCGGCGATCCCGGCGCCTCCGGCGAGATCATGGTCGCCAAGTACTACGCCTCGACCATGGCGACCCGCGCCGCCAACGACGCCGTCCAGATCCACGGCGCCAACGGTTGCAGCGAGGAGTATCCCGTCGGCCGCTATCTGCGCGATTCCCGGGTGATGGAGATCATCGAGGGGAGCACGCAGATCCAGCAGGTGACCCTGGGCCGCTGGGAGGTGGAGCGGGCGGCGGGGAACGGAGTACCAAGTGCCAAGTAACAAGTGCCAAGTAACAAGTGCCAAGTGCCACGCACTAGGCACTAGGCACTAGGCACTTGGCACTAGGCACTAGGCACTAAGTTCATTCATTCGCTCGGCTCCCGGGCCGGCGCATCATCAGAGAAGCGGACAGTATCCCCATGCGTTCTCCCCTCAACGGCTGGTTCATCTACCCCAGCCGCAACCCGTCGGCCCGCCTGCGGCTGTTCTGCTTTCCGTACGCGGGGGGCGGCGCCACCATCTACAGCACCTGGCCACGCGCCCTGCCGCCGGAGGTGGAGGTGGTGGCCGTGCAGCCCCCCGGCCGTGAGGGCCGGCTGATGGAAAAGCCGTTCTCGCACATGCCGGAGCTGGTGGAAGCCATGCATCGCGAGATGCTCCCGCACCTGGACAAGCCGTTCGCCTTTTACGGCCACAGCAACGGCGGGCTGATGGCCTTCGAGGTGGCGCGCACGCTGCGCCGCACGGGCGGGCCCATGCCGCGGCACATCTTCGTGGGCGGGCGCCCGTCGCCGCAGGTGGAGCTGGAGGACGAGGACATCCACGCGCTGCCGCACGACGAGTTCATCGCCGCGCTGCGCCGCTACGCCGGCACGCCCGAGGAGATCCTGCAGAACGCGGAGATCATGGAGCTCATCATGCCCCTGCTCCGCGCCGACTTCAGCCTGGGCGAGACGTACCGCTACGAGCCCGAGGCGCCGCTGGACGTGCCCATCACCGCCTACGGCGGCGAGCGCGACGACGAGGTGCCCGCGTGGCAGATCGAGGCGTGGCGCGAGGTCACGGGGTCCCGCTTCGTCTTCCAGATGTTCCCGGGCGACCACTTCTTCATCAACGGCAACCGGGCGCAGGTGCTGGAGGCGATGTCGCGCGAGCTGCGCCCCCTGATCGGCGCGCTTACGCCGGCGGTGCATGGCTTCTGACGCCTGGGCGCCGCCGCCCGCCGGCCCCGTGGCGCTGAGCAGCGACGAGGTGCACGTCTGGCGCGCCTCGCTGCGGCCGGCGGCGGACGCGCTGGCCCGCGTGGAGCGCCACCTTGCTCCCGACGAGCGGGCCCGCGCGGCCCGCTTTCGCTTCGCCGAGCACCGCACGGCCTTCATCGCCGGGCGCGGCGCGCAGCGCGAGATCCTGGCCCGCTACACGGGGCTGGCGCCGCACGCGCTGACGTACAGCGAGACGGAGTACGGCAAGCAGTCGCTGGCCGGCGCCGCGGCGTCGCTGGACATCCGCTACAACGTGAGCAACTCCGGCGACCTGGCGCTGTTCGCCCTCACGGTGGGACGCGAGATCGGCGTGGACCTGGAAAAGGTCAAGCCCATGCCGGACGGCCTGGACATCGCCCAGCGCTTCTTCTCCGCGCCGGAGAACGAGATCTTCGCGTCGATTGACGAATCCATGCGCGACGTGGCGTTCTTCAACTGCTGGACGCGCAAGGAAGCGTACATCAAGGCCGTGGGCGAGGGGCTGTCCATGCCGCTGGACCGCTTCGACGTGGCGTTCGCGCCCGGCGAGCCCGCGCGCCTGCTGCGCACCCGCGGCGACGAGTCCGAGGCGGCGCGCTGGAGCATGCTGGAGCTGCACCCCGGCCCCGGCTACATCGGCGCGCTGGCCGTGGAGGGGGATGGATGGCGCCCCGTCCTCTTCGACTGGGACGCGCGGTAGCATCGGGATTGGGCCGTCCGCATCGGATCGCAATCAGGAAGATCGATCATGCGGAGGACGTGGAGAAACAAAAGAGAGGACGCGGAGGATGACATCCCTCTGCGTCCTCTTCGTTTGTCCCTGCGTGATGCTGCCGGCGCGCTTTCTACCTCTACCGCGATGCCGGCCGGGTCAGATCGGCCGGGCCCACCACGAACGATAGCGGATGCCGGCCACCAGCGCGTTCCACAGCGTGGGCCGCAGGGCGCCGGCAACGTGCCCCAGCACCGCCGCGCCGACCACGATGTAGAACGCCATGTTCGCCAGGGTGCCGGCGTAGTCGTTCCAGTAGGTGATCAGCCACGCCACGAACCCGCCCGCCGCGCCCAGCGTGATGCCGATCGCCCTGTGGATGCGGCGGGTGAGCACATCGTCATCCATCGCCGGCACCGGGTTGATCACCGCCTCCACGGGCGGACGGTCGCGCCCCGTGATCCACCGGTCGAAGTCCCGGTCCGGCCAGGCGACGGCGCGTCCCATGTCCGTCAGCTCGTCGTCCAGCAGTCCCGCCATCCAGCCGATCTCCCCCGCCAGCGCCGGATAGTCGCGCCGCAGCGCCGTGCTCTCGCCCGTGACGGAAGGCAGCAGGGCCGCCGCCTGCTCGCGAAAGCGCGCGCCCGCCGCCTCGTCGCCGCGCGCGCGGGCCTCCGTGGCCCACGTGTACAGGCGCCAGAACTCGCCTCGCGTGCGGTACTGCGCGCTGAGCCGCGCCGCGAACGCCCGCCGCGCCGTGCGATCCGCGTGCTGCGCGATCAGGAACACCCCATAGATGAGCAGGACGGCGACGAGAAAGACCACGGATGTGCAGAGACGGAGGGGGGAAAGGACGGGAGGATGCGGATCTGTGTGATGCGGCGGCCCTCCGCGCGGACGAGGAGGGCCGGATACTACCGGAAGGGAGCGGATTCGCGCGGCGTGCGCGGGCTCAGAGGCCGGCGAGCGTGCGCACGTCGTCGCGCACCTCGTCCGGCGTGGCGGTGTCGGAGATGACCACCTGGAGGTTGCCCCGCCGGTCGATGCCGTACACCACGCTGGAGTGCACGCTCTTCACCGCCGCCGAGGGAGCGGCGTGGCCCGCGTGCCCGCCGTGCGCGGGGGCCGGAGCGGCGGCCACCTTCTCCACGAACGCGCCGTAGCCCTGGCGCGCCGTGGCCAGCGCCGCGCTGTCGCCCGTCAGCCCGACGACGGCGGGGCCAAAGTGCCCGGTGTACTTCCGCAGCGTGCCGGGCGTGTCGTTGGCCGGGTCCAGCGTGATCAGCAGGACGCGGATGTCCTCCGCGTCGCCGCCGGCGTCCTTCATCGCCTTCGTCAGCTTGTTCAGCGTCGTGGGGCAGACGTCCGGGCACCTGGTGTAGCCGAAGAAGAGCAGCACGGGCTTGCCGCGGTAGCTGTCCAGCGAGACGTGCCGCCCGTCCTGGTCCACCAGCGAAAACTGCGCGGCGGGGGCCACTTCCGTGTAGGTGGTGCCATGAAAGGTCGGCGCCGTGCGCGGCGCGATGGCGATGCCGGTCGCCACCAGGATCGCCACCGAGGCCGCCACGGCCGTCCCGAGCGCC
>DATING010000238.1:0-5280 GCA_035474555.1 Longimicrobium sp.
CCGCCTGGGCGATTCCTCCGCTTCCACCCGCCGGCGGATGGCCTGCAGGGGCGAGATGCTGCGCGTGGCGATCAGGGGGAGCAGCGCGAACGCCGCCGCGATCCACACGCCGATCCCGACGCCCATCGCCACGGCGGGCCAGCTGAGCGCCGTCTGCACCTCCACGGGAAGCAGGTCGGCCAGCAGGCGCGGCAGCACCCACTGCACCCCCAGGCCGATCAGGGTCCCCAGCGAAGCGCCGATGAGACCCATTACCACCGCCTGCAGCAGGTAGACGACGATCACCTGCGGCGCCGTGGCCCCCAGGCAGCGCAGGGTGGCCACCGTGTCGCGCTTCTGGGCCATGTACGCGCCCATGCTGCTCGCCACGCCGATGCCGCCCAGCAGCAGCGCGAAGGTGCCCACGAGCGCCAGGAAGCTCCCCAGGCGGCCCAGCGCGCGGTCCAGGTCCCGCTGCTGGTCGGCCGCGGTCTCGGCGCGGACGCGCTCCGTGCGGAACTCCGCGCGGTGGCCCGACGCCAGCGCCTCGGCCTGCGCGGCGGGGATGCGCACGTACGCCTCGTAGGCCGCGCGGCTGCCGAAGCGGATGAGCTGCGTCTCGGCCAGGTAGCGCGCGGGGATGTACACGCGCGGGGCGAACAGCGCGCCCACGCCCACGGACCCTGGCACCTTTTCCAGCGTACCGATGATGGTGAAGCGCCCCTCGCCCAGCTGCACGGCGTCGCCGATCCGCGCGTCCAGCGCCGTCAGCAGGGCGGGATCCACCAGCGCGTGGCGGCCCGAATGCAGCCGCCCCCACGCGTCCGCCGGCGCCGTGACGATCTCCCCGTAGAAGGGAAAGCCCGGCTCCGTGGCGCGCACCTGGGCCAGCCGCGCGCCGCCCGTGCGCTCCGCCAGCGCCATGGACGCGAACGCCGTCACCCGCGCCACGGGGACGCGCGCGCGCCGCAGCGAATCCAGCACCGCCGTCGTCTTGGGGCCGAACGGGCGGTTGCTGGTGATGCTCAGGTCCGCGCCCTGGAGGGCCCGCGCCTGGTCGCGCACGCCCTGCTCCATGTTGGCCGCGAACGACTGCGTGGCCACGAGCGCCGCCACGCCCAGCGTGATGGACGACAGGAACAGGAGCAGGCGCCGGCGCGCGAAGCGGCTCTCGCGCCAGCTCAGGGCCAGCAGGGGACCCAGGTTCACGAGCCGCTCCGCTCGTCGCTCACCACGGCGCCGTCGGCCAGGCGGATGACGCGCCGGGCCCGCGCCGCCAGGTCGGGGTCGTGGGTGACGAGGACGAGCGTGGTGCCGATCTCGCGATTGAGCTCCATCATCAATTCGATGACGCGCTCGCCCGTGGCGGCATCGAGGTTGCCCGTGGGTTCATCCGCGAAGAGGATGGACGGGCGGTGGATGAAGGCGCGCGCCACGGCCACCCGCTGCTGCTCGCCGCCGCTGAGCTGGGTAGGATAGTGGTGCCCGCGCCCGCCCAGCCCCACGCGCGACAGCAGCTCGTCCGCCCGCGCCGCGCCCCCGCCGCTGCCGGCGAGGTCCAGCGGCACGGCCACGTTCTCCCGCGCCGTGAGCGTGGGGATGAGCTGGAACGACTGGAAGACGAAGCCGATCTTCTCGCGCCGCAGCCGGGCGCGGTCGTCTTCGGACAGGGCGCCCATGTCGGTGCCGTCCAGCAGCACGCGGCCGCCGCTGGGGCGGTCCAGGCCGGCCAGCAGGCCCAGGAGCGTCGTCTTGCCGCTGCCGGAGGGGCCCACGATGGCCACCGTCTCGCCGGGTTCGACCTGGAAGCTTACGTTTCTGAGAGCCGCCAGCGGCTGTCCGCCGCTGCGGTAGGATTTCTGGAGATTGTCCGCGATGAGCATGCCCAATCCGTTCGTACGCCGCGCCCGCCCGTTGTGGGCCCTCGTCATTCCGTTCCTGATCTTCGGGTGCGGCCGCGCCGAAAGCAACCAGCCGCCCGTGCCCGACGGCGGTTCCGCGGCGGAGGATACGGAATCGTCATCCGACGCTAACAAACGCGTGGTCATGTTCCTGGGCACCAGCCTGACGGACGGCTACGGGCTGGAGCGCGAGGACGCCTATCCCGCGCGCATCCAGGAAAAGGTCGACAGCGCCGGGCTCGCCTGGGAGGTGGTGAACGCCGGCCTCAGCGGCGAGAAGAGCGCGGCGGCGTTGCAGCGGGTGCGCACGTGGCTCATCCGCCAGCCGTTCGACGTGCTGGTGGTGGAGACGGGCGCCAACGACATGCTGACGGGCGCCAACGTGGACACCATGCGCGCCAACGTGCAGGCCATCATCGACACGGTACAGGCGGGCCGGCCGGAGGCGCGCATCATCCTGGTGGGGATGATGGCCGCGCCCAACCTGGGGGCGCGCTACGTGGAGCGGTTCAACGGCGCGTTTCCGGAGCTGGCGCGGGAGAATGAGCTGACGTTCATCCCGTTCCTGCTGGAGGGGGTCGCGGGGCAGGCGCCGCTGAACCTGGCGGACGGCATCCACCCCAACGAGGACGGCCACCGCGTGATCGCCGGCCACGTGTGGCGGACGCTGGAGCCCGTGCTGCGCGAGCGGGGAAGCGCGCCCGCCACCGCGCCGTAAGCCGGTGGGAGATCCGCCTCGGCTTCCACGAGACGACGGGTCAAGCATCCGCGACGGGCTGGCCCAGGCCCATCCGCGCCCTCCCTCCACGAGAAGACCCGGTGATGGGGGCAGTGGATGGATGCGCCCGCCCACGATTCGCATCCAGCCCGCCTGAACCACCGTTCCGCCCCCCGCTTTTCCCCTGCTGACCCGGATTCTTCATGCGCTGGCTTTCCACGTCCCTCCGGCGCCTGGGCGCCGTGCTCGGCGTCACGGCACAGGCCGCGTCCGGCGGATGCGCACCCGCCGACGGCACGCCGGGCAAGGGCACGCTCGTCACGGATTCCGGCATGTTCGCCCTGTGGGACCGCCAGGCGTTCCTGGGGGTGGTCAGCTTCGAGACGTGGGAGCCGGAGCTGGTGGAGAACGAGGGCATTGAGCGGCATATCCGCGCGGGACACCTGGTGCCGGTCGGCATCCACTCGGACGGCGTATTCGACTTTGCCGTGCGGGTGGGCTCGGCGGATGCGCCGGCGGTGCCCAGCGAGCGCGAGCGGCGCTACCTCACGGTCTCCTCCGAGCCGTACCGGGTGCGCTCGCCGGGCAGACTGCACCTGAGCGGCATCGAGTACATCGACGCCCGGCCGGACGCGACCTCCGTGATGACCATCGACGTGCCGGCCGGCACCTGGGCCGTCACCGTGCACCTGCTGGAATGGGATTCCGAGCCGGGGATGAAGGATGCGCAGGGCCGTCCAGCGCCCGCGGCCCTGCCCGACTTCCTGCTCCTTCTCAATCCCGCCGCGGGGACGGAGCGCTTCCGGGAGTCCGTGGAAACCTTCGACATGCCTGGGGGCGGAGGATGACGGACAGCGCGGCAGGGATGGATGAGGGACGCGAGGCGTGGGAGCTGTGGCGCCAGGACGACAACGGCAACCGCTTCCGCATCACCCGGTTCGCCACGGAGGCGCAGGCGGACGCGGAGAAGAGGCGGTTCGAGGCGCTGGCCCACAAGCAGATCTACTGGGTGGAGCGCGGGGCGGATGACGAGGCGTGAGGACGGACGTGAATGCGGCGGGTGGAAAGCTGGAAATCCCCGTAGAATGACACGATAGGCACGCTCGGTCCTCCACGGCTGGAGCCAGTTGCCGGAACGCCCGCGCAAGGCTACACTGAGTGCAGCAGAAGCGTGGCGGCAAACATCAAGGAGACGAGGATGAAGGCGCCGAGCCGTACCCCCAGACCGGCGGCGGACAGCGGGTCCGCCGCGGCCACCGACGCGGGCGAGTCGCACTACGGCACGGGCGAGACACCCGCCCAGCGCGGCGCGGACCCGTTCACGGCCCGCGTGCGCGCCGCCGCCGTGGCGCGCGTGGCCGCCACCTCGCTGCGCAGCGTGTCGCGCGAGATCGGGATGAGCGCCACGGGGCTCAGCAAGTTCCTGGACGGCAACGCGCCGTACCTGCCCACGCTCAACCGGCTGCGCAACTGGTACCTGCGCCACGCCGCGCCCACGGAGCCGGGCCTGTCGGAGGAGGACGCGCACGCCGCCCTGGCCCTGCTCGTCCACGACCTGTCCCCCGAAGCGCGGCACGCAGCCATCGACGAGATGCTGCGCTGCATGCGCACGGGCTACCAGGCCAGCGGGCACCACGAGCCGGGGTGGATCGACAGGATCATCGAGCGCTTTCCCGTGCCCGTGGAGCCGCCGCCCCGCCGCCACCGGGTAAAGGCGGCAGAGGATTCGTAGCCCTCCGCGGCGCCACGGTACTCGACAGACCTCCCGCGCGCGGATAGACTAAGCGGCGCCGGTCCCAAACGGACGGCGCCGCTCCCCGTTTCCCCTCCGAACCCACCCGGACACAGCCCATGGCCCAGGGCCCCGCGGTCGCGCCGCTCAAGCAGTACCGGTACTACGACTTCATCACCGCCACCTTCGTGACGGTGCTGCTGTGCAGCAACCTCATCGGCCCGGCCAAGATCTGCCAGATCGGGGATTTCACCTTCGGGGCGGGGATCCTGTTCTTTCCCATCTCGTACCTGTTCGGCGACATCCTGACGGAGGTGTACGGCTACGCGCGGGCCCGGCGGGTGGTGTGGACGGGGTTTGGCGCGCTGGCGTTCGCCTCCCTCATGACCGTGGTGGTGCTGCGGCTGCCCCCTTCGCCCGGGTACCCGCACCAGGGGGCGCTGGAGACGGTGTTCGCGCAGACGCCCCGCATCGTGCTGGCGTCGCTGGCGGCGTTCTGGGCGGGCGAGTTCACCAACTCGTTCGCGCTGGCCAAGATGAAGCTGCGGACGGAAGGGCGCCGCCTGTGGCAGCGCGCCATCGGCTCCACGACCGTGGGCGCGGCGGTGGATTCGGCCATCTTCTATCCCGTGGCCTTCCTGGGCGTGTGGTCCACCCGCGACGTGCTGGTGGTGATGGGGACCAACTACGTGCTCAAGGTGCTGTGGGAGATCATCGCCCTTCCCATGACCTACCGCGTGGTGGCCGCGCTGAAGCGCGCGGAGCACGAGGACCACTTCGACCACGACACCGACTTCACCCCCTTCTCCCTGCAGGCCGGCTGAGGGCCCGACCATGAAGCTCGACCTGATCCAGACCGTCGCCTTCGCGGGCGTGGTCCTGTTCCTGGGCTACGGCATCCGCCGGCTGGTGCCCCCGCTGGCGCGCTACAACATCCCCGCGCCGGTCAT
>DATING010000239.1:0-6909 GCA_035474555.1 Longimicrobium sp.
ACCCTCCCCCAATAACCCCTGGGGAGGGTTGGGGCAGGGAAGGCCGCGAGCGGATCCAGGGTCGCGCCGGAACAGGGTTCTCCCCCTCTCCCGTACTCGATGGGACCGGACGGGTGCACCTCGGTTGCAGTACGGGAGAGGGGGCCGGGGGTGAGGGCCCCCGCGCGGACCCGGCGGACCGGCTGCCGTTGCCGTTCTCCCTCCCCCGCGCAGTTTGCGGGGGAGGGCCGGGGAGGGGGGCGCTCGCCCGCGGACGGGATCTTGCCCCGCTGTTGCAGGCTGTAACCTGTAACCTGTCCCCTGTAACCCGCAGTTCCATCCCGCGCCGAGAGACGCCTCGCGCCGGGCCCTCCGCCCCGCACAAAAACCCGAAAGCCTTGTCCCGCCGCCTCCGGGATGAAACTTTGTCCGGGGCGCATCGTATTTTGCCCCCGGGAGCAACGACCGAATGTCTTTTCTTCTCTACATCCTGGTCGCCGGCCTGGTGGCGCGGTGGGTCATCACCGCCTGGCAGGG
The DNA here is from genome assembly GCA_035474555.1 of Longimicrobium sp. Taxonomy (GTDB): domain Bacteria; phylum Gemmatimonadota; class Gemmatimonadetes; order Longimicrobiales; family Longimicrobiaceae; genus Longimicrobium. The sequence continues at coordinate 517 of DATING010000239.1, forward strand.
CGGCGGCGGCGATGGATACGAGCTGGCCTCGCGCGACGCACAGATCAAGCGCCTGCGCGAAGAGATGGACGGCCTTCACGCCGAGGTGCGGCGCCTGGCCGAGGAGCAGTCCTTCATGGTTCGCCTGCTTTCGGACGGCACCCCGGCCCGCGCGGCCGAGCTGCCCGCCCCCGAGGCGCCCCTGCAATCCAACCCGGAGATGCCCTGATGGTGACGCGCGAGGACGTGGTGAACTTCCTCAACCGGATGGAGCTGGATTTTGAGGAAGTGTCGGACGGGATGTGGCTGGCCTACCCCGACGAGGAGCAGGGCGGCACGCCGCTCGTCATCAGCCACGCGCCGCCCCTGCTGGTGTTCCGGCTCAAGGTGCTGGACGTGCCCCGCGACGGGGACAAGTGCAAGGAGCTGTACAAGCGGCTGCTGATGGCCAACGCCAACGAGCTCGTTCACGCGGCGTACGGCTTGGAGGAGGACGACGTGATCCTCACCGACTCGCTGCAGCTGGAGAACCTGGACTTCAACGAGTTCCAGGCCACGGTCGATTCGTTCCAGATGGCCATGGCCACGCAGCTCGATACGCTCACGCCGTTCCGCGACTGCTGAGGCGGCCGGTCTTTCGCGATCCGAACCCACACCTGTCCGACGGAACGCCCGGGCCCCCGGCCCGGCTGTTCTCCGCCGAGGAACCAGAACGGCCAAGACGATGGGAATCTTTTCGAAGCTGTCGCTGCTCATCCGGTCGAACCTGAACGACCTGATCGCCCGGGCCGAGAACCCGGAGAAGATGCTCGAGCAGGTCATCATCGACATGCGCGAGCAGCAGACCAAGGCCAAGCAGGAAGTGGCCCTGGCCATCGCCGAGGAGCGCAAGCTCAAGGCGCAGGTGGAGAGCGAGGCCAAGCAGGCGCAGGAGTGGGAGCGCCGCGCCGTCCTCGCCCTGCAGCAGGGCCGCGACGACCTGGCCCGGCAGGCGCTGCTGCGCCAGCAGGAGTACGCGCAGCGCGCCCAGAGCCTGCACGAGACCTGGACGCGCCAGGCCTCCGACACCGAAAAGGTGAAGGACGCCCTGCGCCAGCTGCAGGTCAAGATCGAGGAGGCGCAGCGCAAGAAGAACCTGCTGGTGGCCAAGCAGAAGCGTGCGCAGGCGCAAAAGCGCATCCACGAGACCATGGCCGGCCTGAGCGACACGTCCGCGTTCGAGACGTTCGAGCGGATGGCGCAAAAGATCGAGCACACGGAGCGGCTGGCCCTGGCCGCCGCCGAGGTGAGCGAGGAGCTGTCCGGTGACCCGCTGGAGAAGCAGTTCAAGGCGCTGGAGAGCAGCAGCGGCAGCGAGGACATCGAGTACCGCCTTCTGGAGATGAAGCAGAAGATGGGCTTGTCGCTCCCCGCGGGCGCGCCGGCCACCGGCGGGCAGGCGCTGCCGGGCACGGCGCAGCCCGGCGGCCTGGCGCTGGGTGCGGGCGCGGCGAGCGGGGGCAGCCGTCCCGCGGACCCGTCCGTCTCCGACGCCGAGCTGGTGAACGATGACGGCGACGCGCACACGGCGCAGGAGCGCTCGTCGTCGTTCGGCCCGCCGCCGCCGCCGCCCTCGCCGGGCGACAGAACGCAGGCGCAGGGCCCCGGCCCGGTGGTGAACGACCGCGACCTCGCCGCGCAGATCGACGCGCTGAACCGCGGCTGATCCGCCGGCAGGACACAAGAAAACGAGGGCCGCGGGAGCGATCCCGCGGCCCTCGTCGTCGTTTACCCTCGGCCTCGGCAAGGCAGGGTGTCGCCCACACAGTCGTATTAGCGGGGTCAGTCCCACGGCTAATACGCGCTGAGTATTTGTGCGATGGTTGATATCCGTCCTCGAGCCCTCTTCGTTCCGCGCCGGGGGCGGGCGGCATGCGGGCGGGAGGAGCGAATGAATTCGCGGCTACAACTTCACACTGTCGGCCTCCGCCGACACCGGTGCACGATCGGCGACACGGCACGCCGACGGGCCCCGGGTGTGGCGGCTTTCTTGACAGGGGATGCGTTGCCGTGCACCTTCCCCTCTGAGGCCGCCCTATTCGGCCAATTCCTGCCTCTCTGCGCCTTCCTCCCTCTGCCATCGATCCATTATGCGATTCTGGATGTTCCGCCCGTTGCTGGCCCTTGTCCTCACCGTTGGCGTCTGCGGGGCGGCGTCCGCGCAGAACGTGCTGCGCCTGCCCGGCAACAAGACGGTGGAGGTGATCGGGCTGGAGGACTGGACCGTGCCCATGCTGCAGGACTCGCTGCGCAAGTACGCGGACGGCGTGACGCTGGACTCCCATGCCTGCGCGGGCGTGCTGCGCTTTCATCTCGGGTTTGCCGACGCGTCCGTGCAGACCCAGATCGTGATCATGGGTTCGGACACCACGGAGTACGTAGCCGTGAGCGTGGTGGAGCCGGCGGACTCCGGACGGGTGCGCCGGCGGGCGGTGGGCCGGGACAGCGTCGGCTTTCCGGCCGAGTACGCCGGGATCGAGGGGCTGATGCGCTGGCACCGGGGCGTGGGATTCGCGCTGGTGAACGACCTGCGCGAGGTGCCGCCGATGATCCAGGACGACAGCGCGGCCGTGCGCCAGGCGTGGGCGCTGGTGGATGCGCAGCGCCGGCCCGAGGGCTTCGCGCTCGCTGCGCGTGTGCTGGAATCGCATCCCAACTATCACGCGCGTATCCTGGCCGCGACCATCCTGCGCGGAGCGCCGGCGGAAGATGCGTTGCTGTACACCCTCGTTCGCGCCATGCGTGACGAGGTGGACATGGTGGGCAACATCGCGAGCCCCGTAGTCGCGCGGATGGCGGCGGAACGCCGGGATCTCAACTGGACGCCGGTGGTGGCGGATGTGCACGCGCTCCTGAATGGCTCCAGCCTGTACGCGCTGGAGGAGGTGATGCAGGCCGCGGTGGCGTCCGGGGCGGACGGTCGCTATGCGGCGCCGTTCCTGGCCGGCGGCGGCCATGCGGTGCTGGCGCGGCTCCACGCGGAGGACGAGCGGACGTGGGGCGGCGCGCACCGCCTGCTCGTGGCGTTGCGGGGCGAGGACCTGGGCCGCGATGCGGCGGCATGGCAGGCCTGGATCGATTCGCTCGGCGCGGCCCCGCGCGGAGGCGAGTAGCCGGCGAACCGGGGCTGGGCTGCCTGGCAAGGCGCAGCAAACGAGGGCCGCGGGAGCAATCCCGCGGCCCTCGCCGTTTATCCATGACCACAATCCGTCCTTCAAGGTCCAGGCTTGATATCCCTGTTGTATTAGCCGTTCGGCTAATATAAGTTACTTATCAACGATTCTTCTTGTGCACCTGATATCCGCCTCGCCATGTCCGCGCGTCCCCTTCCGACACCCTGGAACCTCTACAACCTCGTTGCGTCTCCTTATTTCCAGGAAACGCTCGAGCATGCGGAAACCTCCCTGCGTCCGCTCAGCCTGTTCGTGGGCCGAGAAACAGAACTGCGGCGGCTGCGCGAAACCATACACGGAGCGGGCGAGATGTCATCCCGGCAGGCCGTTGCGGGCGTGCCGGGCGTGGGCAAGACGACGCTCGTCCAGGAGTTGAAGGCCGCAGTCCTGGCGGATGGGTATCTCACCGTCGACGCACTGGTCCCGATCTTGGCGAAGGATACGAACGACGGCGTGTTCGGCCGCGTGCTGGGGGCTCTTTATGAAACGATCCTGGTAAACCGCCCGCGTACGGTTGAAAGCAAGGCGATGCAGGACGCGCAGTTGCTGGTGCGTGCGGACCGCCTTGCCACGGGCGGAGCGAGTTTTTCTGCCGCCGGGTTCGGTGGCGGCGTGACGCGCAGTACCACAGTCCTGACTCCCAAGGACATCATGATCGATGGTCCGCGCATCATGCGGGACCTCATGACCCTGGTGCGGCAGTCCGACGCACGCGGTGTTCTGCTGCATCTCAACAATCTCGAAAATCTGAGCGACTCAGAGGCGGCGAACGCGGCCGAGGTACTGCGGAGCCTGCGTGATCCGATGATGTTGCACGACGGGCTGCACTTCGTCCTGGTGGGCACGACGGACGCCGTCAATGCAGTGGTGAATACGCACGTGCAGGTACGAACCGTCTTCAGTGTCCTTCCACTGGAGCCGCTGGCGGTAGCGGACGTGCACAGGATGCTCGCCGCGCGCTATGAGCATCTGCGTCTGGACGGGGACCAGCCGGCCGTACCTCCTGCCGCCGATGACGCGGTGCAGGGGCTGTACGAGCTGTTTCGGGGCGACCTTCGCGGCCTGCTCAAGGCGCTGGACGACGGCGTCGGTGCACTCATTGGCTTGGCCGGTACGGACGGCCGTGCATCCGGCTCATCTTCGGGGCCTCACGTGCGGCCACTCACCCTGGAGGAACTGCGCCCCATGCTCCAGCGCCGGTATGCTGCATACCTCTGGAGTCTGCCGGAGCAGGTGCGGGTAGAACAGCTGACCCGGTGGGGAAAGAAAGCTCCCGGTAGTTCGCAGACACAAAAATCGCTGATGAAGCTCTGGACTCTCACCCAGGGGGCAGTATCCAGCGCGATTTCCTACCTGGTGCGCCAGGGGTACGTGGTAGCCCTTCCAAGGACTGGGGGTGAGCCCATTCAGTATGTGCTCTCCGGGGTCAGCCGGATCATCTTCGGCTAGCCAGCACAACAGTATTAGCGGCGTCTGTCCCACGGTTAATACGCTACCTGTATTAGCAGAACACCTGATATCCGCCGGGCACCGTCGAGGTGCTGCGGAAGGACTCAAACGCCAGCATCATTCGGAAATTGAGGCCGTAGTTCGACACGAGGGCCGCGGGAGCAATCCCGCGGCCCTCACCGTTGTTCTGGGGGTGAATGCGGCGATTCATCCAGGCGCGAGCGGATGCGTCAGGGGAGGGAAAGCGAATGAGTTCGCGGCTACAACTTCACACTGTCGGCCTGCGCCGACACCGGTGCACGATCAGACATCACCCGGGTACCAACTTCCGCACTTCCGCACTTCCGCACTTCCGCACTTGTCGCCAGGCACTTGGCACTTGGTACTTGGCACTTGGTACTTGGCACTTGGCACCGTAGTTCGATACGTTCCGCGGGGGCGGCAGTCTGCCGGCCCCGCGGTTCTTTTCCCGTACGCACGCATGGCCCAACCGAGAGAGAACGCCCCCGCCCGGACGTCGCCGTTCGCCGTGCTCATTGCGGCGGTGTTCGCGCTGCTGCTGCTGGCGTTCGTGTACAGCGTGGCCGAGGTGCTGCTGCTGCTGTTCATCGCGGCGCTCTTCGCGCTGTACCTGGGCGCCATCATCGACGTCATGCAGGAGCGCTTTCGCGTGCCGCGCGTGGTGGGCGTGCTGGCGGCGCTGCTCGTCACGGGAATCGGCGTGACGGTGGTGGGATGGCTGGTGCTGCCCCCCGTCGCCCGGCAGACGCAGGCGCTCATCACGGCGCTCCCCGGGCAGATCCAGGTGTGGATGGCGTCGCTGCGCGAGCTCACGGCGCGCTATCCCCTGCTGGCGGCCGTGTTTCCCCCGGAGCGGCTGTCGGAGCAGCTGTCGGGGCTGGCGCAGAACGCGGGGCTGGCGGCGGCGGGGCTGTTTCCCGTGGTGTTCGACACGCTGCACGTGCTCATCAACTTCGTGAGCGTGCTGGTGATGGGCATCTACATGGCGCTGCGGCCGGAGGTGTACCGCGAGGGGATCGTCTCGCTGGCGCCGCCGGTGCACCGCGAGCTGGTGCGCGACATCCTGGCGGACCTGGCCCGCTCGCTGCGCGCCTGGATCGGCGGGCAGATGCTGGCCATGGTGTTCCTGGGCGTGCTCACGTGGATCGGCCTGGAGATCCTGCGCGTGCCCTTTGCCCTGGCGTTCGGCGTGTTCACGGGGGTGGTGGTGATGGTGCCGTTCTTCGGCAGCCTGGTCTCCACGCTCCTTCCCGCGCTGTTCGTGCTGGGCAACGAGGGAGTCGTGCACGCGCTGCTGGTGGTGCTGCTGGGCGTGATCATCCACATCATCGAGGCCAACTTCGTCCATCCGCTCATCATGGAGCGCCGGGTGCACCTGCCGCCCGTGCTGTCCATCCTGAGCGTGCTGATCATGGCGGAGCTGCTGGGCGCCGTGGGCCTGCTGGTGGCCGTGCCCGTGCTGGCGTCGGTGATGGTGATCACGCGGCGCATCTACGTGCACCGCCTGCTGGAAGGAAAGGGCTTTCGCCGCTTCGTGCGCGACGCGCCCAGCGAGGTGCGCCTGCCCGAGGGCGCCCTGCGTTCCGTCCCCCCCGGGCTGAGCATCCCCGCGATGCTGGAGCAGGCGGGGGCGGCACCACGATGAAGAAGTGCCAAGTGCCGAGTTCCAAGTGCCAAGTAACGCGCACGTGGTACTCGCACCTGGCACTTGGCACTTGAACCTTGGCACTCT
>DATING010000240.1:0-1930 GCA_035474555.1 Longimicrobium sp.
AGCAGCTTTGGGAAACGACGCGCGCGTGGCTTCCCAAAGCCGCTTGATCCCCACTAACCCGGTGTCCTTGCGGCCGGGGCAATCCTATGAAGCGAATTCGCGGCGAGGGCAGGAGCGAATGAATTCGCGGCTACAACTTCACACTGTCCGCCTCCGCGGACACCAAAGCTGAGACTGGGCAAACCACGCAGGCAGTAGCGGCATCGGCAGTCTGGAAGACCGAACGGCGGCGGGCGCTTTCATCGCGCACGCCGCCGTTTTCATCCATCCACCACGTTGTTTTCCTGAGGGAGCCGCCGCCGGCACTCGCCCGTGCGATAAGCCATGGCGGCGACCGAAGGATCTCGCCCGCCGTGCATGACGCCGGCTCCCGTGCACAGAATCCGTCACGGGCGGCCCCCAGGCGCGACAGCCGGCGTCGATCACGGGAGGGTAGATCCTTCGGTCGGCGACGGAGGACGCGGCACGGGATGGACCCGGCGCGCCTCCCTCAGGAAAGCAAGCGCGTGGGAGGATGGATTGAGCCGACGCACGCGATCACGTATCGACAATGAGGGCGGGGGCCAGGTAGCCGCGGGCCACGGCCTCGTCCAGCAGCCGCTCCACCAGGGGCCACAGGGTGGGCGCGCCTTCGCGGATGGGCGCCATGCGAATCATCACGCGGTCGTGCGAGACGGCGTGGTGCCGCCAGCTCCCGCCCTGCCCGTTGAAGTTCAGCAGCAGGGGCTGCAGGCGGTCCAGCGCCACGGCGAAGCGCGCGTCCGGCGTGGCGCCCTCCTCGAACTCCATCCACAGCGCCCGCAGGTCATCCGCCAAATCGGGAGGCAGCAGGCCAAACAGGCGCTCCGCGGCCAACGCCTCGCGCTCCTCCTTGCCCACGTTCACGGACGCATCGTACGCGAACGCATCACCCGCGTCGATCTCCACCACGTCGTGCACCAGGACCATGCGGACCACCCGCAGCAGGTCCGTGCCGGCGGGCGCGTACTCGGCCAGCACCATGGCGCACAGGGCCAGGTGCCACGAGTGCTCGGCGCTGTTCTCCTGCCGCGCGCCGTCCAGCACGCGCGTCTGCCGCAACACGCCCTTGAGCCGGTCGAGCTCCTGGATGAACGCCAGCTGCCGCTCCAGGCGCGGGTCGATGCCCTCGATCATCCCGCCGCCTCCTCCCGCTCCCCCTCCGCCTGCTCCGTCTCGCGGCGGGCGCGCCGGCGCAGGGCCGCGGCGTGCAGGCGGCGGTCCTCGTCGGTCTCCAGGATCAGCGGCGGCACGGGGTGCGGCTTTCCGTTCAGGTGGTCCAGCGCCACGTACGTCAGGTAGCACACGTTGGTCGTGCGCCGCTCGCCCGTCTCCACCTGCTCGGCCTCCACCCTGATCATCACCTCCATGGACGTGCGACCCACGTACACCAGCCGGCCGTGCGCCTCCACGTAATCGTTGGCGTAGATGGGCTCGCGGAACTCCACGCGGTCCACCATCACCGTCACCACGGGATGGCGGGCGTGCCGGCGCGCCACCACGCCGCCGCACTTGTCGATCAGGGCCAGGATCTCGCCGCCGAACACGTTGCCGTGGTGGTTGAGCTGGTCCGGCATCATGCTCTCGGAGAGCGTGGACGCGGACTCGCGCGGGGTCTTGCCCTGCGGCGGCGGATCGGGGGTGTCGCTCATGGTCGGTCCCGGCGTTCGGTGGATGGATCCCGGCGGAGAAGCTACGCCGCGCGCCCCTCCGCGGACAGGTCATGCGGCCCGTCTGCGGGTGATGCGGAACCCCGGCGAAGGCGGTGCGCCCCCCTCCCCGGCCCTCCCCCACAAACTGCGTGGGGGAGGGAGGTGGATACCGTGCGTCCCATCCGTTCTCCCCCCTCTCCGCTCTCCCTCTCCGCGCGCAGTTTGCGCGGGGAGGGGGCCGGGGGGAGGGGCCCTCCGCG
>DATING010000241.1:0-4178 GCA_035474555.1 Longimicrobium sp.
ACTCTTCGAACCGCCGGATGCGGACCCGCATGTCCGGTGGTGTGGGAGGGGTGCAGCCGGAATACCCGGCTGCCTCCTATCCCGATCGAGCGAGAAAGGCGGATCAGGTGCCGTCGGCGCCGTCTGGCTCCACGATCTCGATCTGGCCCTTGCCGCTGCGCTTCATCCGCAGCGTGACGGGCTGGCCCTGGCGGTAGCGGGCGAACTGCTGCGCGCTCACCTCCTGCTCGAACGTCTCGCCCTCCTCGTCCGTAAAGCGCAGGACGTAGCGCTCCACCTTGGCGCCCTCGCGCTCGTTCTTGCCGATCTCCACCGCCGGCCACGCCGGCTCCCTGGCCGCGTCGCCGCGGGCCCACGCCGTGTCGTCGGGGAGCCAGCGCTCGATCTGGTACGCGTACTTGGTGTCGTAGATGGGCTCGCGGCGGTACACCGGCTCCTCGTACGATTCCGTGCGGTAGCGCGTCTCGTACTCCGGCTCCGTGCAAGTCTTGTCGCGGAAGTAGCCGTTGCCCATGTCCTCCTGCCCGCACGTGTAGGTGCGGGTGCCCGTCTGCACGCGGTCGGAGACCTGCCGGGTGCGCGTCTCGTAGTGGTCCAGCACCTGGCGGTAGTCGCGGATCGCGCGGTAGCTGCGCGTCTGGCGCCCGCCCTGGGGCACGGACCAGTCCTCCTCGGCCACCGTGCGGTACTCCTGCACCTCCACCGCGCGTGACCACTCCTTGGCCGCGATGGTGGCCGTGACCTCCTTGGGCCCGTTCCACCACACCAGCCCGCCCAGCAGCGCCACGAGCGCGGCGGGCCCCTTCCACCCGCGCCGCTTCTTCGGCGGCGCGGCGGCGGCGAGGGCGCGGACGGGCTGTGCCTTGCCGCCGGCGCGCGGCACCTCGTCCATGTCGTACTCGTGCGTCTGCTGCACGGGGCTGGTGCCGCGCGCGGCGCCGCAGCCGGGGCAGTGCGTCTGCGAAGCGCGCGCGCTGGCGTCGCAGTGCTCGCAGATCCAGTCGGCGCCGGCGTTGGCCTCGTCCAGCCGCGCGGCGTCGTTCAGCTCCGGCGCGTCTTCGGGGAGATAAAAGCGGGTGCCCTCGGGTCGCGGGTTTCCGCAGCCGTCGCAGCGCACCTGGCGACCCAGCAGGGCCACGGTGCCGCAGGTGGGGCAGTCCCACCGGCCTTCGCGAATCGCCATCGCAGGGTCAAGCAGAAGGGAAGGGTCGTGCGCCGGCGCGAGGGATGCGCGGCATGGAGCGGAGTGGATGAACGCGGTTCGCCTCTAAGATGTTTCATCGCCGCGAGTTTGTGAAGCGGGGGGAACCCGGTCCGCCCTCCGGGGTTCACATCCACCCCACGTCCTCAACCCCGTTTTCCGCCCCTGCACCATGCCCATCCGTCGCGATCTGTACGAAACGATGGTCGACGAGCGCGTCTCCGCCGAGCTGGAGTCGCGCAAGGAAGAGCGGCGCTACTGGATCATCACGCTGCTCGTCTGCATGCTCTGGTGCGTGGTGGGGGCCGTGATCACCGGCGCGGGCTTCGCCATGCACCTGCCCCGCGAGGACGCGGACATCCTCATCGACGCCGGGCAGGGGATCGCCGCCGCCGGCGTGCTGGCCACCGTGTCGTACGCCGGCTACCACAAGCGGAAGCGGGGGCTGGAGTAGGGCGGGGGAGTGCGAAAGTGCGAAAGTGCGAAAGTGCGAAAGTGCGGGAGTGGGTTGAGCCGGAGGGAGTATTTGCTGAGTCGCGGCGGTCCGTCCCCGGCGATTGAAATCGCGGCACCGAAAACGTGATGTCGGCCTTCGCCGACGGGTCCGGCACGGGCGAGTGCCGTGCGGGATCGCGGGGTTCCATCGGGGAGATTGTGCAGGGCAGGCACCCGGAGCGCGATCGAAGTTCTCCCCTTTCCCCTGCGGAGCGGGGGAGAGGGGCCGGGGGAGAGGGGGCTCCCCGCCCGTGCACGATCCATCCCCATCCGCACCAACTCCCAGCCGTAAAACCCCGCTCTACCCTCCGCTCGACTCCATCGTCCCAGACCCTGCCGGTCCCGCATCCCCCGGCTCCAGGGGCTCCGGCGGGCGGTCGAAGGCCGTCGGGGGCACCGCTTGGGCGCCGCCGGGACCGGCGCGGAGCACGTATTCCAGTCGGTACATCTTCAGCATCTCGAAGAAGTAGGCGATCGCCAGCGGGCCGAGCAGAACGCCCAGCAAGCCGAAGTACTTCAATCCCGCGAAGGCGCCGATCAGCGTGGCCATGGGGTGGATGTTGCTCACCTTCTTGAACACCACCAGCCGGATGATGTTGTCGATGTTCCCTGCAAAGAACCCGATCCCCGCCAGCAGGATCGCCGCGCCCCACCGCTCGCCGATCACCAGCACGAGGGTCCCCGGCACCCACACGAGGGCGCTTCCCAGCATGGGCAGCACGGATACCAGCGCCGTGATCACCCCCCAGAACGACGCGCTGGGCAGTCCCACCAGCCAGAAGCCGACCCCCACCAGCGTCCCCTGCACCAGCGCCGTGAACGCCGTCCCCACCAGCGTGGCCTCCGTCACGCTGTGAAAGCGGTCGCGCAGGTGGTCCGCCGCCTCGTCGCTGAAGGGGAGAAAGTCGCGCACGCTGTTCCACACGGCGCCCGGGTACAGCAGCAGGTAGTACAGGCCGAAGAACGCGATCACCAGGCTCAGCGTCCCCCGCGCCGCGCTCCCGAAGAACGACAGCGCCTGCTGCGACAGCCACGCGACCACCGTCCCCCCCGCCTCCGCCATCTGCGCCCCCAGGTCCACCCCGCCGATCCGCAGCGACTCGAGCCGGCCCAGCACGGCGCTGTCCTGGAGCGCCGCGATGGTCGCCGGCGCCTCGCTCACCACGATGCCGATGACGACAGCCAGCGGCAGCAGCACCAGCAGCAGCGCCACGGCCAGCACCACGAGGGCGGAGAGGCGGGGCGGGATGCGGCGCGACAGGCGGCGGTGGGCCGGGGCGCAGATCACGTACAGCACCGCGATGCCCAGCAGCCCCGACGCGAATGGCATCAGCGCGATGGCGATGGCGATGCCCAGCGCGGCCACCAGGAACGCGGCGCGCTGCCGCTGCGTTTGAAGAAAAGCCATTCGTCCGTGGAGAATGCGAGGCGGGGTGGGAAGAACGCCAATGATAGCGCCTACGCGGCACTCTGCCAAACGGTTTTCGGCCGACGCTCCTAACCTTCCGCTAACCGTAAGGGGTTCCGCCTGTTACGGGATTGGGTTACACTCAATCCGTTCCCCTCGACAACCCCGCCACCCGAAACCGCCGCCGGAGCAAACCGCTCCCCGGCCGGGTCGCGTACGGAAGGAAGTCGGGGCATGAGATGACGCGCGGCGGGCCCCGGCCCGCGTGGCGCTGACGATGAGAAAGGACGGACTCGATGATCTACGAGAACGTTCGGCCCGTTCACCACCGGCGGCTGGTGCTGGTGATGACGGTGGTTGCAGGCGCGGCGGGCGGCGTGGTCGCGCAGCGGGATGGCGGGCCGCAGGCGCTGGATACGGTGCGGGCCATGGCGCCCGGACCGGCCGCAGTGGCCAAGGCCGTGACGGCGCCCGTGGAGACGGTCGCCGCCCGCGAGGCGCGGCTGGAGCGCGAAACGCTGGAGGCCGCCGAGCGCCTGGTGCGGGCGGAAGTGCGCCGCGGCGCCTTTCCCGGCGCGGCGCTGGCCGCCGGCCGCGGGGCGCACATGGAGCTGCTGCGCGGCATCGGCAACGCGGAATGGGGCAAGTACGAGGTGGATGCCGAGCGCACGGTGTACGACATCGCCTCGCTCACCAAGGTGGTCGCCACCACCACGGCCGTGATGCTGCTGGTGGAGGACGGGCGGATGGACGTGGACGCCCCCGTCTCGCGCTATCTGCCGGAGTTCAGCGGCGGCAAGAAGGACGCGGTGACAGTCCGGCACCTGCTGGCGCACACCTCCGGCCTGCCGGCGGGCGCCGGCGCGCCGGGAACGCCGGCCCAGGCGCTCAAGGCGCTCATCCGCACCCCGCTGCAGGCGGCCCCGGGGGAGAAGATGGTCTACTCCGACGTGGGCTTCGTGGTCCTCTGGGCCGCGGCCGAGCGCGCCGCGGGCCGGCCGCTGGAGCAGCTGCTGGAGGAGCGCGTCTATCAGCGGCTGGGGATGATCCACACCGGCTTCCTTCCCGGCGGCG
>DATING010000242.1:0-2256 GCA_035474555.1 Longimicrobium sp.
CGCCCGCGAGTGCCCGTCCCTCACGGCAGTTCATCCGGGGCACCGAGATCCTCACCGAGCTGACGGGGTCGTTCCGCATCCTCCTGTGGCTGCTCTACCGCGACTTGGAGCTGTCGGTGAGCGTCGAACCCGAGCGCCGCGCGGGGCTCTTCCGAATGACCGGTCTGCGGGCGTTCGAGAACCTGGCACTGCCGGAGCCCATCGCCCGCCACGTCCGGATGCTGTGCGAGATGCTGGCGGACATCAGCCCCGCGCGCGCGGCAGCATGCTGCGCGGCGATCGCGTCCTGGGCCCGCCCGCACGCGCCCCGGACGGCGCTCCTGTTCGCCGAGACCGCCGCGCGCGCGCACCCTGCGAGCGCCGGGCTCGCCCGCGACGTCGCGCTCCACGCCCTGGCCTGTGGCCTCGCGCCCCAGGGCGAGGCCTGGCAGAAGCGAGCCATCGCGATCGCTCGTCGCTCCCGCGACTGGAGCACGTATGCCCACGTGTACGTCGACCTCGCGGAGATTGCCTACGGAACGGGCGACCTTGATCGGGCCGACAGGCACTTCCGGATGGCGCTGCGCGTGTTCCGGCGGATGAGCCTCGGGCGCGACATCCGCGCCCGCGCCGCCGTCGGGCTCTTCCGGTGTGCCTTGCGTGAGGGCGACCGGGATGCGGCGGACCGCATGGCGCGGCTCGCCGTGCGCAGCTTCGAGCGCGGGGACCGGCGGGCAGCGGGGGTCCGGCTGGAGATCGGGCAGGCGCTGATGGAGGGGCGGGAGTACGCACGCGTGCTGGACTTCCTCCACCCGCCCCAGGCCACCGGTGCGGGCTCGGCCGAGCCCGTGGCCCTGGCCGCACTCCGCGTGCGCGCCGCCGCCCTGCTGGGAGACAGCGACAGCCTCGATGCCGCGTGGGACCTCTTCGTCGTGGCCGCCGACCGGGCGGAGCCCGATGAGTCGCGGGAGATCGCGGAGACCGTCACCGCAATCCTGGGCGCAATCGGCTGCGACAGTCCGCCGGGACGGCTCGGGACCATCCTCGCCGAGGCCGCACGGCTGGCGCACGCAGCGCGACCCTGATCCAGCTGCCCCCATCTCCGGCAGCTCCGCCCCTTCCGACGCCAACACCATGAAAATCGCTACCCGCCCCATTCTCGTGATGCACGGGAACGGGGAACTCCGCACGGCCATCCGCTCGCTCACCGGCAGGGAGTACACGTTCCTGGAGGTCCCGGACTGGGACGCCCTCGCCGGGGCGATCCACGAGGCGCCTCCGTCGGCGCTCGTCGTGGTCGATCCCTTCGCGGCGCCGTCGGGCGGGAGCACCACCACGCTCCGGACGCTCGTGGAGGAGTTTCCTTCCGTCCCGGTGCTCGCGGCCGTCGCCGTCACCCCGGACTGCGGCGAGGACCTGGTGGCCGTCGTCCAGGCCGGCGCCGTCGACATCATCGTGATCGGACACGACGACACCCGGGAAGCCCTTCGCGAGCGTTTCCGGATGGCGCACTCGCGTCCGCTGAAGGTGCTCCTCGACCACCTGCTGCCGGCCGACATGCCCGGACGCAGCCGGGCGATCGTTGAGAGCGCCGCCGACGTGGTCGCGATCGGCGGCTACGGGCGCGACCTCAGCACCGCCTTGCGCCTGGGACGGCGCACGCTGCTGCGCTGGACCGAACGCTCCGCCCTGCCGCCGCCGCGCCAGCTGCTCGCCTGGCTTCGCATCCTGGTGGCGGCGCAGCTGCTGGACGACCCGGGGCGCACCGTCCTCTCCGTTGCCATGGCCTGCGGATACTCGTCGGACACGGGGCTGCGGCGCGTGATGCAGAGATTCCTCGGCGAGACCCCCAGGAGCCTGCGCCGCCGTGGCCGCGCGTTCGACGCCGCTGGCGCCGCCTTCCTCTCCAGACTGGAGCACCTGCGCGAGCGGCGGAAGGTGGCGGGGTGACGGAGACACCCGGCCCGCCCCTGCCGGGTGGAGACACCCTGTCCCCGCTTGATGCGCCGGGGCAGCGCGCGGGCCTAGCGCCGGGGATCACGGATCGGCGGTGGCGGCGACTCATCCCCACCGGCTCCTGAAGCAATGATCCGCCGGGCCGCGGGCTCACCGATTCCTCCCCGACCGAGCCGGGCGACCCCTTTCAGAAAAAGGTCCGGGGAGAGGCCGAATCCGCGGCACTCACGGAATTTCATCCAGGTACCCCGCGAGATAGAACAGATGACACGGGCGAAGACATCCACGGTGGCCATCGCGATCCTGCGTTTCCTGCTCGGC
>DATING010000243.1:0-2695 GCA_035474555.1 Longimicrobium sp.
GTCTTCTCCCCGTAGGAGTGGAAGTCGACGGCGAGCGGGTCGTCCGTCAGCCGCAGTAACCCGCTCTTTCCATCAGACGCCTTCCAAGGCGCCGCGGCTGGGTTGTCTGCAAGCGTGCGGACACTCACTTGGGGCTCCAGCCGACGACCGCGCAGCGCCGCCCACGCGCCGCGCCCGCGCGGCGAGATCGTGTCCGTCACAACGATTCGTGCGCGTAGCGGATCGCGAGTGACGATTGTTCCGCGCACTCTGGCGATGGGTGCTGCGCGCCCGTTCTTAGCCCATACCGGCGTGAGGCTGATCTCCTGTCGGTGAACCCGGGCCAGTCCCACGCCTGTCTCGGGAATGGCTGGCAACGGCGTGACGTACAGCTTTTCGAACGTCGCGGCGAGCGCAGCCGTTACGCGGCCCTCGTCTCCCGGCGCAACGAAGGCGAACGCGTACAGCGGGCACGTCTCCCGGTCCGCCTCTGCTTCCGATGCCGACCCGCGGCAGCCGGACGCATCGTTCTTCACGGGTTGGAACGGTGCGTGGGAGGCCGCGACGATGAAGGTCCCCCCTGCCGCCGTCCATCGCTCCGCCGCGTTTCGCATCTGCCCGAACTGCTCGATGGCGGCGATGGGATCCGTGCGCCGCCCGTCGCCGATGATCACGTGCGTGGAGCCGAGTGACGAATCCTCCTCCACCAGCCGCAGCACCGCCTCCATCTCCGTGTTGCCATCGGAGTAGAACGCGGCATTGCTCAGCATGCCGAGTCCCCCCTGCCTTTCTTCCCGCACTGCGTTTCCGAACCCGAACACCCGCGCCGGCCGCAGCCGCGCCTCGAAGCCGGACAGCACCGTGCGGTAATCCGTCGGCACGCGGGTGGGATAGGCGGGATCCAGGAAGCCTTTCATGCTCTGGCTGCGGTCCACGTACAGCACCACCGGCCTGTTCGCGTCCTGCGCCGGCCACACCTTCAGCGGATCGCCATCCGCCAGTGCCGCGGCATTCTGGAGATCGCCGACTTCTCCACCCGGCGGCTGCGGGCGATTGTCGCCGTCACGCTCACACGCCGCGAGCAGCACGATCAGCGGCAGCGCCCTCCAGGCAGGGAGGCGGGATGCGGCATCTCCGCGACGGCCGTCGAGGGCCGGTGTGGTTGCAGGTGCCATGAGACGATGAGGAGGCTCGGGATAAAGACGGAAATCCTTTCACGATCAGCCAGGAGGCGGCGCGCAGCATCCGTCGCGCGTGCTGCTTCTCTTGCCGGCTCGCGATTTTAGAGGGACGGGCGGCTTGCGGATTCACAGGGGGAGAGCGGGGGGAGCTGCATCCACCTCAAGAAAGGCCGGATCAGCGCGGATGATGGCCGGACTCCATGCACCCGCGGGGCAGAGCGCATGAATTCGCCGCAACGACCACACGAAGTCCGCCTGCGCGGACTGTCCGTCGCGGGTGAGTGCCACGCCGGCACGAGCCCCGCGCCGGAACGAAGGTCTCCCCCTCCTGCCCGCGAAGCGGGGGAGGGGGCCGGGGGGAGGGGGCTCTCCGCCCGCGCAGACTGCCCGCCCGGCCGGCACGATCCGGGAGACCGGATGCCGAGCCAGCCCGAGCGAATGAATTCGCCGCAACGACCACACGAAGTCCGCCTTCGCGGACTGTCCATCAGGGGGCGAGTGCCACGCCACCGGGCAGCGCACTCTGGCGGTTCGGTCAGTGGTGTCGGCGCAGGCCGACAGTGTGAAGTTGTAGCCGCGAATTCATTTCATTCGCTCCCGTTGTGCGATTGGAACGAATGACGGGGGATTTCGCTCGCAGGCGGACGATCCCCAAACGACGATCCCCGGCGGCCGAGGATGGCCGCCGGGGATCAGGAATCGCGCGAAACCGCCGCGGAATGCTACACGCGCGGAGCACCGGCCTGGGCGCTCTCCGCCACCTCGCGCAGCTGGTGCACGGCCAGCGCGTACGCCGCCAGCGGGCAGTCGCCGTTGCGCACCTCGCCGTACAGCTCGCGGTAGGCGCGCACCTGCCGCGGGTTCTCCTTTTCCACCTGGTCCAGCGCGCGCTTGCCCTCGCCGCCGTTGTGCCGCAGCACGGCCTGCACCAGCCCGCGCTGCGCCCGCTGCACGTCGTCCGTGAGGGCCTGGGCAAAGCGCCGCTCCCAGGGGTCGCGCCCGGCGGCCTCGCGCACCGCCTCGCGCAGCCGCGCCGTGCCAAAGCGCTCCGACACCGTGTAGAACGCCTTGGCCGCCTTGAGCTCGTCCGTCCCGGCGCCGCGGGCCACCTCCACGATCTCCAGCAGCTGCGGGAGAAAGCGCAGCGTGATGAGCCGCTCGCCCAGGCTGCGCTCCACGCCCAGGTCCGCCAGCTCGCCCAGCCGCGACAGGAAGAGCGCCCGGTCCTCGCCGCTCACGATCTTGGCGAAGTTGCCGCGCAGCTCCGACAGGCCGCCGCGGGCGCCCTCGATGAGCGCGTCCGTGGCCACGCCCGCCGGAGCGTTGGCCAGGATCCACGCCGTGGTGGCCTCCAGCACGCGGGCCAGGCCGCTCAGCCAGCGGTAGATGGTCTCCGACTTGAAGCGGCCCTCCAGCGCCGCCAGGTCCGCGCGGATCTCCGGCGCGCCCGAGATGCGGCTGGCCACCAGCCACGCGCGCACCACGTCCGGGATCGGCTGCCCGGTATCCCGCGAGATGCGGTGCAGAAAGCTGCT
>DATING010000244.1:0-4728 GCA_035474555.1 Longimicrobium sp.
CGGCAAGGCGCAGGATGATCTTCATGGTGCGGGCTCGGGGGAGGTGCCGCGAAATGCGTCCATCACGTCCATCGGCAGGGCGCGCGGGCGTCCCCGGCGGTCGATCGGCGTCAGTCCCGTGCGCGCCGACACCAGGCGCGTGGCGGATCCATCGTCCTCCACCCGCTCCACCAGGTACGAAAAGCCCACGGCGCGCGAGCGGATGGCATCCACCCACGTGGTCACGCGGACCAGGTCGTCGTACCGGGCGCTGGCGTGGTAGCGCAGGTTCACCTCCGTGACGGCGAGAAGGATGCCGTCCTGCTCCACCTCCGCGTACGGCTTGTACAGCTGCCGGATGAGCTCCGTGCGCCCGATCTCGCACCAGGCCAGGTAGTTGGCGTGGTGGATGATGCCCATCTGGTCCGTTTCCACGTACCGCGTGCGGAACTCCACGGTGCAGGACGGGGCGCCGGGGGGGACGGGGGACGTCACGGCAGTGCGAAAGTGCGGAGTGCGAAAGTGCGAAAGTCAGGGATTTCCCGTGGACGATTCTACCGGGCGGCGCGGGGGGAGTCAAACGGCGCGGCGCTGGATGACCGGTGGCACGCGGGGCGCGTCATCCCTTTCTCCTTCGATGGGAACGCGGATACCAGGGGAGGAGGGCGGATGGAGGAGCGGGCATTCGGCGGGAGCGGGCTCACGGTGCCGGCCGTGGGGATGGGCACGTGGCAAACGCTGGACGTGCGCGGCGAGCGCGACGAGGCGGCGCGCGCGGAGGTCGTGCGCGCGGCCGTGGACGCGGGGACCACGCTGTTCGACACGTCGCCCATGTACGGCGCGGCGCAGCAGGTGCTCGCCCGTGCGCTGGACGGGATGCGCGACCGGGTGCTCGTGGCGGACAAGGTGTGGACGCCCTCCGCCGCGGAGGGGCGCGAGCAGTTGCGGCGCGCGCTGGCGTGGTACGGGGGGCGGGTGGACGTCTACCAGGTGCACAACCTGGTCGCCTGGCGCGAGCACCTGCCCGTGCTGGAGGAGCTGCGCGCGCGGGGCGCGGTGACGGCCGTGGGCGCGACGCACTACCAGCACGCCGCGTTCGGGGAGTTGATGGAGGTGATGCGGACGGGGCGCATCCAGATGGTCCAGGTGCCCTACAACGCGGCGGACCGGGTGGTGGAGCAGCGGGTGCTGCCGCTGGCGGAGGAGCTGGGGCTGGGCGTGATGGTGATGCAGCCGCTCGGCAGCGGCGCCCTCGCCCGCCGCTCGCCCCCGGCGCGGGACATGGAGCCGCTCGCCGCGTTCGGCGTAACGACGTGGGCGCAGGCGCTGCTCAAGTGGATCCTGAGCGACCCGCGCGTGCACTGCGTGATCCCGGCCACGAGCCGTCGCGAGCGTGCGATCGAGAACGCCGCTGCCGGCGATCCGCCCTGGTTCGACGAGGAGACGCGGGAGTACGTGGCGCGGCTGGCGGCGGGGTGAGGGCAGCGCAGCGGGGAATCGATGAGCGCCTTCGTGCGAAGCGGAGACTCGCCGGAAGGCGGAGCGCCCCCCTCCCCGACCCTCCCCCGCAAACTGCGCGGGGGAGGGAGGTGGGTTCCGTCGCGCTCGCGGCGGATGGCGCTGACGGACGGCTCACCCCCGCGCGAGCCTGTGTTACGTGCGTGGACTCCGCGTGCAGTCCGCGCAGGCGGACTTCGTGTAGTTGTTGCGGCGAATTCATTCGCTCGGACGGGGGCCGGGCTCCGCGCCGCCTGTAGTACGTCGCGGCGGCGTGACGGAGGCACGAAACCGGCAGGCTCGGCATCTCGTAATCCATTCCCGCGGATGGTCTTACCCACCGCTCGCGCGCCGGCCGCCTCCCTCCGTCGGCACGTGGAAGACTTCAGAGGGAACGATCAGGAGATTCCACCATGGCAGGTACACCACCAAATGGACCGAGCACGACCGGCAAGCCGTCGGGCGCGGGCGGAGATAGGGGGAACAACCTGCCCAAGAAGTAGCCGCCAGCGAAGCCCCGTGGAGATGCACGTCCACGGGGGTTCGCTCAGGGGTGCGCTTCCATGCTTGTCGCCCCCCGCCCCACCCGGTAGCTTCCCCGCCCCATGGAGACCAAGCCCGTCTACGTCGTCAGCGACATCCACCTGGGCGCCGTGCCGCAGGAGACGGAGCGCGCGTTCCGCCGGTTCCTGGACCACGCGGCGGCCCACGCGTCGTTCCTGCTCATCAACGGCGACCTGTTCGACTTCTGGTTCGAGTACCGCCACGTGATCCTGGCGGAGCACTACCGCGTGGTCGCCAAGCTCAAGGACGTGGTGGAGGCCGGCGTGCCCGTCGCCTTCGTGGGCGGCAACCACGACGCGTGGGCGGGGCCCTTCCTGCGCGACGAGGTGGGCATCCAGCTGCTGGACGGGCCCGTGGAGATGACGCTGGGCGGACGGCGCACGCTGGTGGCGCACGGCGACGGCGTGGGGCGCGGCGACCTGAAGTACCGCGCGCTCAAGAAGCTCATCCGCAACCCGGTCACCGTGGGCGCCTTTCGCGCGCTGCACCCGGACTGGGGACGGCGCATCGCCGGGATGGCCAGCACCACGGAGCACAAGGCGGACACGGGCGACCAGGCGGCACGCGGCCGCGCGGCCTTCATTCGCGCGTGGGCGCTGGAGCAGATGCGCGCCGATCCCGGCATCCAGCTCATCCTCGCGGGCCACGCGCACCTCGCGTCCGTGACGGAGGTGGAGCCCGGCCGCTTCTACGTGAACTCCGGCGACTGGCTGAACACCTTCGACTACGTGGTGCTGCCGGCGGACGGCGGCCCGCCGGAGCTGCGCCAGTGGATGGGGGACGGGCCGGCGGCGTGACGTGATCGCCCGCCGCGCCAGCGGCGGGAGCCCTCTTTCCCACCCGCCTTTTTGCGCGTCCTTCGCAACGGCCGGCGCCCTCCGGCTGGGGGTTTTCGCTACGCGTCGTTCGGGCGCACTTCGCAGGGAACCCGTTGCGTCGGGGGATGCCGGGACGGATCCACGAGATTCTTGCAAAAACGTCCGGCGCACCCCTACCGTGCGGAAACAGGCGGATCAGGAAATCCATCCACTCCCTTCCCCGGTTTCCCTATGATGCAGAGATCCCGGTGGTACATCCTGGCCGTGGCGATGGCGGCATGTGGCGACGATGGAGGCGGCAGCACCGGCCTGGAGCCCTCGCCCGTGCGGCTGGAGATCGTGAGCGGCGACGGACAGGCCGGGTTCGCGGGCGAGGCGCTGTTCCAGCCACTGGTGGTGCGCGCAACGCGTGACGGCCAGCCCGTGTCGGACGTCGCCCTCACCTTCTCGGCGACCGACGGCGAGCTGGACGGCGCCGTCACGCGCACCACGCACGTCTCGGGCACGGCCGCCATCACCTGGAAGCTTCCCGCGGACCCGTCGAGGATTGCCGGGGCCCGCGTGCGGGTGCGGATGGAAGCCGGCACCCGTGCCGACTCGGTCGTATTCTCCGCGCGCCCGTTCCGCGCCGACGAGGTGGACCTGGTGCTTTCGGACGGGGGACGGCCCGTCACCCTGCTGGCGTACGACCAGGGCGCCTTTCAACCCACGGGGTTCGTGCGCCGCGACTTCACCGACTCCGCACACGTGCAGTTCGCCAATCCCGCGCTGCACGACGAGCTCGTGGCATTCACCCCGGGCCGCGCGCCGCTGCTGCTGGCGCAGCCGTGGCGCCCACAGCGCGACACGGTCCAGCTGAGGTTCTCCACGGAGGTGATCCGCATGCCCATCACCATCTGGGTGGTGCAGCCGCCGTTCGACTCCACGGCCAAGCTGGTACAGCGGCACCTGAAGGGCGTGGAAGACAGCTGGGAGGCACAGGCGGGGATCGGGCTACGCGACGTGCGCATCGTGGACGCGACGGGCTTCGCGGGCGCGCCGCCGTTTCAGAACACGCTTCCCTCGTCGGCGTGCAGCACCACCCTCTACACGGCCATCGGCCGAGACCCCGGCAGGCTGAACGCGTACTACGTGGGCCAGCCCCCCGTCGGCTCCGCCGGCTACTGCGGCGACGGGGCGATGATGATCTTTCCCCTCGCGTGGGAGCGGGCGCCGTACACGCTGGCCCATGAGATCGGGCACGGGTTCCTGGGCGGGCACCACGAGACCCTCCCCGACAACGTGATGCACTTTCAGGCCGCGGGCACGCGCTTTTCGGCCGGGCAGATGTTCCGGGCGCACTACTCGGAGACGTCCATCCTGAACACGATGTTCAACGTGCATCCCCCGGCCCTGCGGCGTCCGTGCGCCACGTCACCCACCAGCGGCACCCCCGTGTGCCCGCCCACCAGCTTCGTGCTCGACTGAGCTTTGGCGAGAGCGAACCGAGGGCCGTCGCGGACGGCGGGGAGCCCTCTCCCCCGCCGGACCTTTTGCTCGTTCCTCGCAACGGCCGGCGACCCCTCCCCCAACTTCGGGGGAGGGGTGGGTGCGGGACGGTTCGGCGCGCATCGGCGGGCACCAGGACGGGGCGAGCTTTTCAGGATGGGACCCGGCGTACCCCCCGGCACCCATCCCACACCGGACCTGTCGGCGAAGGCCGACATCGCGGTTTCATTGCCGCGATTTCAACTCAAATCCTGCAATCGACAGTTCGCGTTCGCGTCCAGTCTGCTCGGAAGAGGATTCAGGCGGCCGATCGGGGACATCAGGAGGCATGACCGTCCTGTTTTGCGCTTGTCGAACCGCGTTTTATGGGCTCGATCGCCTC
>DATING010000245.1:0-5282 GCA_035474555.1 Longimicrobium sp.
CGCGCAGTTTGCGGGAGGGGGTGGACGAGCCTAAGCGAGGCCGGGGGAGGGCCCCACCCCGTGCCGCGACGGCCCTCGATCCCCCCTCAGTTCCCCAGCTGCGACAGCAGCGCGTCCAGCCCCTCCTGGTCCAGCCCCGCCAGCGCGAAGTCCGACGGGGTGTAGCCGCCGGCCTGCGGATCGCGGCAGTGCGACACCAGCGCCCGCAGCGCATCCAGGTAGCCCGCCGCCAGCCGCTCCACCGTCGCGCGGTCGTGCACGCCGGGGGCAAAGGTCCAGTTCACGTGCAGCCGTCCATCCAGCACCGCGGCGTCGATGTTGAGCAGGTGCATGCGCGGCCCGGCCGGGTTGCGCAGGGCGCCCAGGTCGCCCGCCGCGGCGACCAGCAGCGCATCGCCCGCGGGAGCGGCGCCGCCATCCATCTGCCCCAGGTAGTTGAAGGCGACGCCGGGCACGGGGAGCGCGGCCAGGGCGGCGCGCGTGGCGTCGTCCCCCATCCACCGCAGCAGCCCGAAGCCCACGCCCTTCGCCGGCACCGCGCGCAGCTGCTCCTTCACCCCCTTGAGCGCGGCGCCGGGCTCGGCGGGCACCTGCAGCCGCACGGGGTGGATGGCCGTGAACCACCCCGCCGTCCGCGACACGTCCACGTCCTCGAACAGCTCTTCGCGGCCGTGGCCCTCCACGTCCACCCACAGCGCGTCGCTCCCCGTCCACTCGCCAAAGGCGCGCGCCAGGCCGGCCAGCAGCACGTCGTTGATCTGCGTGCCGTACACGGGCGGCACGTCCACCAGCAGCGCGCGCGTCTCCGCCTCTTCCAGCGCGGCGACCACGGAATCGGCCTCGCCCTCCGTGTTCGATCCGCCCGCGTGGTCCACGGGGAGCGGCGCGGCGCCGGCCGCCTGCGCAGTCCAGAACGCGGCCTCCGCGCGGGCGTCGGGCGATGCGGCGCGTTCGACCAGGCGCTCCGCCCAGCGCTTGAACGATGTCGTCTTGGGCGGCAGGGCGACCGATTCCCCGCGCGTCGCCTGGCGGTACGCGGCCTCCAGGTCCCCGGCCAGGAACTGCCACGACACGGCATCCACCACCAGGTGATGCGCCACGATCAACAGGCGCTGCGGATGGTCGCCCCGCTCCACCAGCGCGAAGCGGACGAGCGGGCCGTGCTCCAGGTCCAGCGAGCGCTGGATACGCGCGGCGTGCTCCGCGAACGCCGCGTCCCGCGCGGGCCCATCCACCGAGGACAGGTCGATGAATTCCACGGCGGCGGCGTGCGGCTCCGCGACGTGCTGCGCCCAGCCGTCCGCCGTGCGGGTGTAGCGCATCCGCAGGGCGTCGTGGTGGGCGACGAGGGCGTCCGCCGCGCGCTGCAGGACGTCGATCTCCAGCCGCGACGGCGCCTCGAAGAGGAGCGCGAGGTTGAACCACTGCGGCTCGGGATGCCCCTGATCGAAGAACCAGTGCTGCACGGGCGTCAGCGGCACGGGGCCCGTGACGGGGCCCTGCTCCGCCTGGCCCGGCGCGGCGGCCGTGGCGACGGCGGCCAGGTCGGCGATGGTCTGGTGCACGAACATCTGCTTGGGGGTCACGCGCACCCCCGCCTGCGCCGCCCGCGCGATGATCTGGATCGAAAGAATCGAATCCCCGCCCAGCGCGAAGAAGTTGTCGTGGATCCCCACGCGCTCCAGCCGCAGCACCTCCGCCCACAGCTCCGCCAGCACGCGCTCCGTCTCGTTGCGCGGCTCCGCGTACGTGCCCGCGACCTGCGCCGCGGCGGCGTCCGGCGCGGGGAGCTTGCGGCGATCCACCTTGCCGTTGGGCGTCAGGGGAATCGCATCCATCGCCACGAAGGCGGAGGGCACCATGTAGTCCGGCAGCCGCTCCTTGAGGTGGATGCGCATCGCGCTATCCTCAATCCCCTCCCCCACCACGTACGCCACCAGCCGCCGCTCGCCGCCGTCCTCGCGGGCGATGACGACGCAGTCGCGCACGGCGGGGTGCTCGCGCAGGGCCGACTCCACCTCGCCCGGCTCGATGCGGAAGCCGCGCACCTTGACCTGCCCGTCCAGCCGGCCCAGGAACTCCAGCGTGCCGTCCGCCAGCCAGCGCACGCGGTCGCCCGTGCGGTACATCCGCGCGTCGTCGCCGGCGAAGGAATCGGCCCCGAAGCGCTCGGAGGTGAGCGCCGCGCGGTTCAGGTAGCCCGCCGCCACCCGCCCCCCGCCGATGCACAGCTCGCCGGGGACGCCCGTGCCGCAGGGCATTCCGCGCTCGTCCAGCACGTACAGGCGCGTGGCGTTCACGGGGCGGCCGATGGGCACCGTCCACGCGTCCGCCGGCACCGCATCCACCCGGTGCGCCGTGGCGAAGACGGCCGTTTCCGTGGGCCCGTACATGTGCACCAGCTGCTCCGGCCGGCCGCCCTCCAGGCAGGCGCGCACGGCCCCCACGTCCACCTGCTCGCCGCCGAACAGCACGTAGCGCAGGCCCGCAAACAGGTCCGGCATCTCACGCACGTGGCGGCTGAACAGCTGCGTGGTGACGAACGCCACGGCGATCCCCCGCTCGCGCAGCGTCCGGGCGAGGTCCGGGGTGGAGAGGAGCACGTCGCGCTCGATGCCCACGACCGTCCCCCCGTTCACCAGCGTGCCCCACACCTCGAAGATGGCCGCGTCGAAGGAGAGCCCGGCGCCCTGCATCACCCGGTCGCCGGGGCGGATCTCCACGTAGTCCGCGTCCACGAAGGTGCGGACGAGCGCGCCGTGCGTCGTCAGCACGGCCTTGGGCGTCCCGGTGGATCCGGAGGTGTAGATGACGTACGCCACGTCTCCGGGGCGCACCGCCGGCGCGGCGAACAACGCATCGTCCCCGGCCGCTTCGCCCGCGACCGCATCCGCCTCGTCCAGCGCGACCATCCGCGCCCCGCCGAAGTCCGCGTCCGTGCCGCTCGCGGGGACCAGGACGAAGTGCGCGCCGCTGTCCTGCACCATGAAGGCGAGGCGGTCCGCCGGGTACTCGGGATCCAGCGGGACGACGGCCGCGCCCAGGCGGAGGATGCCGGCGATGGCGGCCACCATGGCGGCGGACGCCTCCGTGGCCACGCCCACGCGGTCGCCGCGGGCCACGCCCAGCGCCTGCAGCCGCCGCGCGACGAAGTCTGCCCGCGCGCGCAGCTCTGCGTACGTCAGGCGCGCGTCCCCGTACTCCACCGCGACGGCGTCCGGCGCCGCGGCCGTGCGCGCGTCCAGCTCCGCGACCAGGGTGGACTCCGTCTCCATCCCGCGGTCGTTGGTGCCCCAGGCCAGGAGGCGGGCCCGTTCCGCGTCCGCGACCATGCTGAAGGCGGAGAGCGGCGCGTCCGGCTGCACGCAGGCGCGTTCCAGGAGGGTGCGGGTGTGCTCCATCATCCGCGCCATGGTGGACTCGTCCCACAGGTCCGAGCTGTACTCGCACATGTTGGCCAGGATGCCGTCGCCCATCTCCAGCGTGCAGAACGTCAGGTCGAACTTGGTGGCGTTGGTATCCACCAGGCTGACGCCCGTCTCCTGGAACAGCGCGCGCGCGTTGAGCTCCGACACGAACTCCGAGTCTTCCTTGTGGTGCTCCTTCACGAAGGTGTGATGGAAGTACATCACCTGGAACAGCGGGTTGCGGGCGGGGTCGCGCTCCACCTTGAGCTCGTCCAGCATCTTGTCGAACGGCAGGTCCTGGTGCGCGTCGGCGTTCAGCACGGCCGTGCGCACCTGCCGCACGAGGTCGCGAAACGGCATGTCCTCGCGCAGCCGGGCGCGGATGGGCGCCGAGTTCACCAGGAAGCCCACCAGCGGCTCCGTCTCTACCCGGTTGCGGTTGCCCAGCAGCGTGCCGACCACCAGGTCGTCCTGGCCGCTGTACTGGTGCAGCATGAGGTAGAAGCCCGCCATGATCACCATGTTCATGGACGAGCCGGACTCCACCGCCACCGCGCGGATCTTTTCCGTGAGCGCCGCGGGCCACACGAAGCGGTAGATGTTGCCGCGGTACGACAGCACGGGCGGGCGGGGCCGGTCCGAGGGCAGCTCCAGGGTGGGCGCGCCCTCCAGGTGGTTGCGCCAGAAGTCCACCTGCTGGCGCAGCGTGTCGCCCGTGAGGAATTCGCGCTGCCAGGCGCTGTAGTCGGGATACTGGATCTCCAGCTCCTGCAGCGGATACGGCAGCCCGCGCGCGTACGCCTCGTACAGCTCGTCCATCTCGCGCATGATGATGGGCATGCTCCACCCGTCGGTGACGATGTGGTGCACGTTCACCAGCAGCGCGTAGTCCGCCTCGCTCACGCGCACCAGGTGCACGCGCACCAGCGGCCCCTGGGCCAGGTCGAAGGGGCGGGCGGCCTCGCGGGTGATGGTCTGCCGGATGGTCTGCTCGTCCGCCGCCTCGCCGTTGGGGCCGCGGATGTCGCCCATCTCGATGGTGATGTCGTACGGCGGCTGCACGATCTGCCGCGGCTCGCCGTCCACCAGGCGAAAGACGGTGCGCAGGGCCTCGTGCCGGCGGATGATCTCGCTGAAGGCGCGCTCCAGCGTGGCCACGTCGATGCGTGCGGAGATGAGCGACGCCGCGGGGATGTTGTAGAAGGAGTTGCCCGGCTCCATCTGGTCCAGGAACCACAGCCGCTCCTGCGCCCACGACATGGGGTGCACGGGCCCGCCGCCCCGGCGCCGCATGGCGTTTTTGGGGGCGGCCGGCTTGGCCAGCCCCTTGATCCGCTTTTCCAGCAGCAGGCGCTTGGCCTCGGAAAGCTGGTCCCGCGCGCGCGTCGTGGTGTCGGTCATCGGTCGTGGTCTATCGCTGCAAGAGAAACTGGATTTCGTTCACGTTCGCGTGCCGTCCCCATCGCCGGCACCGCGCGAGCGCCCCACCCGCTCGATTCCTGCACATCGGCCGGCATCCGGCGAGCGCCCCCACCCGCTCGATTCCTCGCGACCTCCCCCAAAAACCCCTGGGGGAGGTGCTACTTCATCCCGGGCGGCGAGTCCCGTCGCGAGGCGGAATCGCCGTCGCGCGCCGAGGGCCCCCTCCCCCCGGCCCCCTCCCCCGCTTCGCGGAGGGAGGGGGAGAACTGCACTCCCAGCGAAACTCCACCCCCGTGCTGGATCCGGGGTCTACACCCTCTCCCGCGCAGTTTGCGGGAGGGGGTGGACGAGCCTAAGCGAGGCCGGGGGAGGGCCACACCCCGCGTCGCGACGGCACTCTGCCGTTCCAACCTCCCTCCCCCACGCCGTTTGTGGGGGAGGGTTGGGGAGGGG
>DATING010000246.1:0-1606 GCA_035474555.1 Longimicrobium sp.
CGATCTGGATGTTGAAGCGGTTGTCATCCTCCTCGCCGTCCTTGCCGCGCATGCGCAGCGCGAAGTCCGACTGGATGTTGCCGGCCAGCGTGCTGGCGTTCACCTCGGCGCCCATGTCGCCCGTCAGCCGCACGATCACGTCGCCGTCCACACACGTCGCGTCGACGGGGCCGCGCAGGCCGGTCGCGTGGATGTCGCCCTGTACCGTGCGCGCGGCGAGCCGCACCCCCGCGGGCACCCGGACGGTGAAGTCGATGCGCGCCCCGCCCTTGTCGAGGTTCATCTGGCCGGACTCTCCGTCGTTGCACGGGTCGTCGTCGCGGCTGGAGGAGCCCCCGGTGCGGGGGTAGATGGCGCAGATGGTGACGCCGTCGTCCGTCTCCACCACCTCGATGCGCACCTGGTCCCCGTCGCCGCCGATGCGGTGGCCCACCACCTCCACCTGGTCGCCCGAAGACGGCTCGGCGCGGACGTCGCCCAGCAGGCCGCGGACCTCGATCTCGTCGCCGCGCGCGATGCGGCCGCTCCAGCGGAAGTCTTCCTGCCCGCTCTGCAGCGCCGCGGGGATGGCCCGCGCCGCGGGCGCCTGTGCCGCGGGGGTGAATTCGCTGCGTCCCTCGCGGGGAAGCGTGAGTACCGCTACGGCGGCCGAAGCCGCCAAGAGTGCCGCATACCGCATCGTGAGTCTCCTGTTATGGTCGTGATGGGAGTTCCGGATGCGGGGTCCACGCAACGGGCCAAACGACCGCGACCGCATCTGGAGGGATTGGATGCCGCCGAACGCCAAAGGGTTTCCCCGCGGACGAAAGTCGGCGTCCTGCCGGGGCCCCGGGATCGGTAACTTGAAGTGCGGGAAGGGAATGGCGCAAAGGGTGGCCATCCCGGCAGGAAGCGGCCGGCATCCCGCCACGGCAGAGCGAATGAATTCGCCGCAACAAACACACGAAGTCCGCCTGCGCGGACTGTCCCGTCACGGGGGAGCGCCACGCCGGAACGGAATCCCGAGCCGGAATGAACAACCTCCCCCAGGGTTTTTGGGGGAGGTCGCGAGGACGAGCGGGTGGGGGCGTCCGGCGGGACCTGCCATCGTGCATCCAGCCGTATCGCTCTTCCGATCCCGAGCCGGGGAGCCGCTACCGCTTCTCGTTGATCCGCCGTGCGATGCGCGTCACGGTGCCCAGGGGGAGCAGGCGGCCGAACACCGTCGACAGGCGGTTGGCCACGCCGGGCGCCACGTGCGCGCGGCCGGCATCCAGTGCGGCGAGGGCGGCGTCCACCACGGCGCGCGGCTGCAGGAGCCCGGGCTGGTTCTCGCGCAGGCGCGTGCCGGCGGTCGCCTGAAAGCCGCTGGGCGTGGGCCCCGGCGAGACGCAGAGCACGCGCACGCCGGTGCCGCGGTTTTCTTCCCTGAGCGATTGGGAGAGCGACAGGACGAACGCCTTGGTGGCCGCGTACGTCGCCATCCACGGCACGGGCTGAAAGGCGACAACGGAGGCGACGTTCACGATGCCGCCCGTCCCCCGCGCCCGCATCCCCGTGAGCGCGAGGTGCGCCAGCTCCAGCACGGCCGTGCAGTTGAGCGCGATCATCTCGCACTGGCGGTCCG
>DATING010000247.1:0-5165 GCA_035474555.1 Longimicrobium sp.
GACGTCCCGCGACGTCGCCGGGCTGCGCAGTGCCGTGGACGCGGATTCGGACGGCTTCCTCCCGCTCGCGGCGGACCTGGGCAGCGAGGCCAGCGTGGCGGAGGCCGTGCGCGCCACCGTAGAGCGGTTCGGGCGCATCGACGTGGTGGTGAACAACGCGGGATACGGGCAGCTCGGCGGCCTGGAGGAGCTGTCGGATGCCGAGGCGCGGGCGAACTTCGACGTCAACGTGTTCGGCACGCTGAACGTCATCCGGCAGGTGATGCCGCAGCTGCGGGCGCAGGGCGGCGGTCACGTCATCAACATCTCCTCCATCGCGGGGATCGCGGGCGGCTTTCCGGGATGGGGCGTGTACTGCGCCACCAAGTTCGCCGTGGAGGGATTGTCCGAGGCGCTGGCGGCCGAGGTGGCGCCGTTCGGGGTGCGGGTGACGGTGGTGGAGCCGGGCTACTTCCGCACCGACTTCCTCTCGTCCGGCTCGCTGCGTATGCCCGGGCACAGAATGGACGAGTACGCGCTGGTGCGGCAGTCCGAGGCGTATCACCAGGAGCAGATGCGCGGCAACCAGCCCGGCGACCCGGCAAAGGCGGCCGCGGCCATCATCCGCGTCACCGCCGAGCCCAATCCGCCCCTGCACCTGCTGCTGGGCCAGGATGCCCACGACCTCGCCACCGCGAAGCTCCAGTCGCTGGCGGACGAGATCGCCCAGTGGAAGGACCTGACCCTGTCCACGGGCTTCGCCGAGGCGGCCGTCGCCTGACGCCAGGGCGAGCCGATGACCGGCTACAGGCGCGGCGCAGCGGAGGTGGTGCGGCGGCTGGCAACGTTGAGGGCGAGAACCACGGCAGCCGCGGGAAAGTGTACCCGCGGCTGCCGTGCTGTCCTGTTGAATTCGGTCGAGGCTACTCCCTGAACAGCGCTCGCGACCGGCCGGATGCCGGATGCGCCGGGAACAGCGATTACGGGCAGCCGTCCGTGTAGCCGACCCAGCAGATGTCGCCGCAGCTGGTCTTGTCCGAGCAGCCGGCCGAGCACTGGAACGTACAGTCGAAGTGCCTGGTCTCGCCGCAGACCAGCGCGTTGTACGTTTCCGGCCCGCAGCCGACATCGGCCGTCATGGGATGGCACTGCACGCATTCCGACACGCCCGTGCCGGGGTTGACGGTGGTCCCCGTCACCTCCGCGTTGGCCTGAATGGTACCGCGCATACGGGACGGCGCCGATGTCGTCTCGAACGAATCCACGTGCAGTGCTTCCAGCTTCAACTTGCGCATGATCCCGACCCCTGCTGTGCGTGAGGGCTCGCCCGCATTCGCCGACGATGCCCGGAATGGATTATCCCTTCCGCACGTAATTAGCAAGACTTGTCGTGTTTTGATGATGGATCAGGCATGCCTGGATCGTTCGCTCCAGGCCGCATCACCACGGGCGCGGGCCGTCTTCGGTGGAGAAGATAGCCGTGGAAGAAACCTGTCCTCGCCACCGCCCGAGAGATGGCAGCCTCTGCTCAGGCCGCGAATGCGCTCGAGCGTTCCAGGTCCGCGATGAACCCGGATTGCTCCGCCGGCTGCCATCCCAACCGCTGCTGCGTCAGCGCACTGGACGCCGGCGCATCCATGCCGGCGGGGAACGCCAGCCAGCCGAAGTGACCCGCGGCCCCCTCGGGCGACAGGGATACGACCGGGATGCCCAATCCCCGGCCGATGACCTCCGCGATCTCCCGCAGCGGCACACCCTCTTCCGTGATCGCGTGATATCGCGCCCCGGCGGTGCCCTTCTCCAGCGCCAGCCGGTAGAGGGGCGCCGTATCCAGCCGGTGCACCGCGGACCAGCGGTTCTGGCCGTCGCCCACGTAGGCCGAGACCCCCTTCTCACGGGCGAGCTCGATCAGGAAGCTGCCCAGGCCGTGCTTGTCACGGTCGTGGGCCTGCGACATGCGCACCACGGACGCACGCACGCCGCCGGCAACCAGCGCCATCGCCGTCTGCTCCGAGACCCGGGGCGTGCCGCCGGGGCCGGAAGGCACGTCATCCTCCGTCGTGACGCGGCCCGGCGTAAAGGGCACCCCGGCGGTCACGACCAGCGGCCGATCAGAACCCTGGAGCGCGCCGCCGAGCACCTCGATGGCACGCCGGTCCGCCTCGCAGTTCTCCGCGAACCGGGCAAAGTCGTGGTTGAAGCCGGCGTGGATGACGCCATCCGACATCTCGGCGCCCCTGCGCAGGCTCTCCAAGTCCTCCAGGTCGCCGCGATGCACCTCGGCGCCGGCGGCGATCAGCGATCGTGCACCCTCCTCCGACCGGGCGAGGCCCAGCACCTGGTGGCCGGCATCCACCAGGTCACGGACGATGGCGGAGCCCAGGAAGCCCGTGGCGCCGGTGACAAAAACACGCATGATGGTTCGCTTTCGGGCTCGCGCCCCCGTGGGTTCCCTGGCGATCGCTGGACGGCTGCCGCGACGCGGCGCTACATCACCAGGGCAGCGGGCCGTCCGGACCCGTGAACGTGGCCGTGGGGCCGTTCGTCTCCAGGGCGACGCGCACGGGCTCGCGCGAACCCTGCTCGATCGTCTCCACGCCCTGGAAGTTGTTGAGCGCCGTCGCGGTAAAGCCCGGGCTCACGGCGTTGACCTTGATGTTCTCCGGCTCCAGCTCGATCGCGAAAGCCAGCGTGATGGCGTTGAGGGCGGTCTTGGACGCGCCGTACCCGGGGGTGAACACGCCCCGGTACTCAAAGCCCGGGTCGGCGTTCAGGGTGAGCGAGCCGACGCCGCTGGACACGTTGACGATCCGTGCCGCCGACGCCTCGCGCAGCAGCGGCAGCATGGCCTGCGTGACGGCGATGACCCCGAACACGTTCGTCTCCCACACGGCACGCACCTCGTCCAGCGACACGACGCTTGCACGGCCTGCCTGGATGATCTCCTCGAGCGTCTGGCCCGGCGCGCCGGCGTGCGAGATGGCGGCGTTGTTCACCAGCAGGTCCAGGCGGCCGAACTCGGTCCGGACGCGCTCCGCCGCGGCCGTGATGGATGCCGGGTCCGTGACGTCGATCTGGATGGCGTGCGCATCCGCCCCGAGCTCCCGGGCGGCGGTTTCCCCGTTCTGCGGATTGCGCGAACCCACGAGCACGGTGTAGCCGTTGGCGACGAGCTCCTTCGCGATCTGCAGGCCGATTCCCTGGTTGGCGCCGGTGACGAAGGCGACGGGCTTGCTTTGCATGATGATCTCCCAGAACGTGTTCAGCAGGTGGTCCGTACCGCTTCGATGCGTTATCATCAGAAGCGGAACAACGCTCCGGTAATATGCGGAACACTGTTCCGTTTAGTCAAGGGGAAGGGAAAGCATCATGGATGGAAGCGAGCAAACGCCGGGGAAGCCGGGGGTGCCGGACACGCCGGGCAGCGCCGCGCGTCCCCTCCGCGCTGACGCGAAGCGCAACCTGGACACGCTGCTGGAGGCGGCCAAAGAAGTGTTCGCCACCTCGGGCGTGGATGCGCCGGTGCGCGAGATCGCCGCGCGGGCGGGCGTGGGCGTGGGCACCGTGTACCGGCACTTCCCGACGCGGGCGGACCTGGTGGCGGCGGTGTTTCGCCGCGAGGTGGACGCCTGCGCCGCGGCGGCCCCCGCGCTCGCCGCCGAGCTCCAGCCCTGCGAGGCGCTGACGGCGTGGCTGAAGCGATACAGCAGTTTCATCGCGACCAAGCGCGGGCTGGCCGCGGCGCTGCACTCGGGAGATCCCGCGTTCGAGCCCCTGCCCGCGTACTTTCAGCAGCACCTGGGGCCCGCCCTGGAATCGCTGCTGGATACCGCGGCGGCGGCCGGCGCCGTCCGTTCCGACGTGGATCCCAACGACCTGCTGCGCGCCGTGGGCAACCTGTGCCTCTCCGGCGGCGAGGTGGGCGCCTGCCACAGCGAGCGGATGGTGGACCTGCTCATCGACGGCCTGCGCTACGGCGCCCGCCCTCCCGAGGCGGATTCCCCAGCGGAGCGCAACGACGCCGGCGGGTGACCGGCGTGGAGGAGCTGGCCCGGCGCGGAGCCGGCATCCACCCCCGGCGACTGAAGTCGCGGCTCCGAAAACGTGATGTCGGCCTTCGCCCAATGCCGTTTACTTTGTTGGCTTGACGCATATCTCGCGGCCGAAGCCTGAACTCGGTGCCGCACTGTTGAGGCGCGCCCCATCACCTTGAGGGTGCCAGACGCGTCTAACTAAACGGCGTTGGGCCTTCGCCGACGGCTCGCGCCGGGAGCAACCCGTGTGCACCGGGGCGCAGTTCGAGCAGTTGAAGCCTCGTTCGGCGAGCGCAGCGAGCCGAGACGGGGCTTACCGCTTTCCCAGCGGCGGCTTTAGCCGCTCAGGCGCGATGCCGGCTCCACCGTCGGGTCTCGCCATGCGACTTCGAGATGTCTCCGGGTCGCAAAGCTTGGCTCCCGCCGTTGCCCTTGCAGTTGAAGCCTCGCGCAGTTTGCGAGGCTTTCCGCGGTCGTTGCGGCGGCTTCAGCCGCTCCGTCTCCATGCCCGCCTCACCACCGGATCCCCGCCGATCCGTGCTTCGGCTCCAGTTCGCTGGTGCCGCCGGGGCCCGCCGATTGCCGGTCCCATCCTTCCGCCCAGGCCGCGTCCACGCTATCTCTCTTGTCACAGCCGGACCCGGGGCTTTCAGCTTTCTCACGCACTTTCATGCTCGTCCATCTGCCCGATCTCACCTTCCAGGACACGGCCGCGCACTTCTGCGCGCGCGCCATGGCCACGCGCCACCTGGATCCCGCGGCGGCCGTGGCGCTGGCGGACCGCGCCGTGCTGGTGGCGGATGGAGAGCACGGGCGGCGGCGCGCGCGGGCCGTGCTGGGCGCGTGCCTGTCACTCGTTCCCGGGCAGGCGTGGAGCGCACGGGAGATTCTTCGGGACTCGCTGGGCGCGTGCGTGGCGGCGGGCGACGACGCACTGCGGTGCACGGTGCTCAACGAGCTGGCCGGCAGCGCCATCGCCACGTACGAGTTCGACGCCGCGCGGGGCTACGCGCGGCAGGCGGCCGAGCTGGCGCGCGGGCTGGGCCTGCCGGCGGAGGAGGCGCGCGGGCTGCGGCTGCTGGGGAGCGCCCACTCGGCCACGGGGGCCTTCGCGGAGGCGCTGCCCATCCTGCTCCAGGCGCTAGACCTGCA
>DATING010000248.1:0-2260 GCA_035474555.1 Longimicrobium sp.
GAGCGAATGAATTCGCGGCTACAACTTCACGCTGTCCGCCTCCGCGGACACCAACGGCAAACCTCCAACGGCACCCCCCGGTTGTTTTCCTGAGGGAGCGCCCGCCGGCACTCGACAGGCCACGATCCTCCGGGCGCGACCGAAGGATCTCTGCGCGCGACGGAAGAATCGGGTCGCGCCCCGCACGATCCCCGCCCGTGCACGACCATCCCGGGCCGAAAACCCTGCACTCCGGCAACCAGATTCCTCGGCCGGCGCCACCTCAGCTCGATTTTGGCCATCCGGATCTCCGGCGCAGGCACACTCCTACTGATCGCGATCATGTGAATGATGTGCCAGGGCCGTCATCCACCTCCGCCGCCACCCTCGTGCCTCTTCCAAAAAACGCGGATGACCGTCCCCTCGCCGGCAGCGGCCTGGCTACCAAGGGCCTGATGCATCCTGCACGCGCCTCCTTCTCCTCCGGTCCGCGATCGGACGTCGCGATGGCAGCCGTCCGGTACGGCGCCTCTCCCAACGCCGCAGGTGCGGGAGCGGATGCGCCGCGACGTCCGGACGCGAATCGGGCCGATCGTGCAGGAAGCCAGAGATCCTTGGCAGATCGGCGGCTGCCGGCGACGGGGCGGCATCCGCGTTTTTTCGAAGGGGCAGGATGGTGGCCGCACGGGGCGGATGTCTGCCGATGCACATCATCCACCTGATCGCGATCCGTAGAAGCCGGTCCTCGCTGGAGGGCCACGCATCTGGTCCGCGGCCATTCACCCACCCGTCACGGCGCGTAGCTCACGCCGAAGTACGCCGTCACGTCGTTCTCGTAGATGCCGTCCAGGCCATAGGCCACGCCCGCCAGCAGCCGCGCGCCGGGGATGGCCGCGGCGCGCAGGCCGGGGAACGACGTCGCCAGCTCCACGCCGGCCACGCGCAGCCAGCGGTCCCAGCCGGGGTCCGTGGTGCCGCCCCAGAAGTACGGCGTCACCCCGCCGAAGCTGGTGCTCAGCCGGTACGTCAGCAGGTCCTCGCCCTCCAGCGCGCCCCAGCGCAGCGCCGGCATGGCCACGCGCTGCGACAGCACCGCCTCGTCCGCCAAGAGCGACGGGGTGCCCCCCAGCGCGAACCGCTCCCACACGGGCGCGCCGCCGCTCACCTTGCCCAGCGTGGCCTCCGCGCGCGCCCCCAGCGCCCCCAGCCCCGCGCCGAACGCGGCCGTCACCGTGCCGCGCGCCCAGTCCTCGCCCCGCGTGCGCCCGGCCGATCCGCCCACCGCCAGCGACCCCG
This sequence comes from Longimicrobium sp., assembly GCA_035474555.1. GTDB lineage: Bacteria > Gemmatimonadota > Gemmatimonadetes > Longimicrobiales > Longimicrobiaceae > Longimicrobium. The sequence goes on from DATING010000248.1 coordinate 1,276, forward strand.
CCGCGTACCCCGCGCCCGACCGCCGCCCGTCGGACACGGCGTAGCGCGCGAAGCCCAGCGTGCGCGTGCCCGCATCCGCATCCTCCAGCGCCAACCGGCCCGCGGACGCGCCCAGCCGCCACTCCTGCGCGTTGCGACCGTGGCTCCACGCGTTGCCGGCGGAGAGCACGGCGCCCGCGTAGCGCGCATCCAGCCCCGGCGCGTCGTAGCCGGCCAGGCGCGAGGGATCGTGCGCCATCCAGAACGCCTCCGCCGTCAGCGCGGGCCGCCAGCCGCGCCACACCGCCGTGGCGGACGCGCCCCGCTCCAGCCCCCGGTCGCCCCACGCGCCGCGCGCGGCCAGCGCCAGCCGGCCGACGGGATCGGCGTTGTGGACGATGACACCGCCCGCGCCGCCGTCGATCCCCACGGCGCCCATGGGGAGGATGCGCGTCCACCGCGGCCCCGTGCCGTACGGGCGCGAAGGGGGCAGCGGCGCGCGCGGCAGCGTATCCGCCGCGGCGGAGGGACGGCGCTGCACGGCGGCCCCCAGCGTATCCGGCAGCGCGACGAGCCGCATGGAACCCGTGCTGTCGGGGTGGATGCGGTGCACATCCCATCCGCCTGCGTGCAGCGACAGGAAGTACACGTCCCCCGTCTCGCGGTCCGTCTCCGGCGCCACGGCGGCGCCCGTGACGCGCGTCAGCGGCCGCACGGTGCCATCCGCCACGTTCACCCGCGCCAGGTTGGCCACGCCCCCCGCCTCGGACACGGCCGTGAGCCAGGCGCCGTCCGCGCTCCACGCCGGGTCGTACGCGCTCGCCGCGTCCGCCCCGCCGATCACCGTCACGGGGCCGCCGGCCGCGGGGACCGTCACCAGCTTCCAGCGGCCGCCCTCCTGCATGGCCGCGGCGATCGTGCTTCCGTCCGGCGACACGCGCGGCCGGTCGAACACGCGCTCCGCCGTCCCCGTCGCCAGGGGCGTGAGGGCGCCGGACGCCAGGTC
>DATING010000249.1:0-6316 GCA_035474555.1 Longimicrobium sp.
TGAAACCAAGGCGCCGCAACGTCCCACGTTGCGGCGCTTCGTCATTCTGGTGGCGTTGGGAATTGGGAGTCACAGAATCAGCAACAGGCACGTCCCGAAGCTCTCTGGCTCCTCGGCCGAATCCCGGGGCGTCCCGTTTCGTGGGATGCACGGAAGGTGACCAAACCAATCCCCGTCCGAAAGCATCCGAAGCAGGTAGGCGCGATCAGCCAGCGCTCACCCTGCAACTGCGGCCGCGTGCCTGTCCCCGGGATTCCCCCAACTTCACAGCCCCATGCGAAGCCTGTCCATCGTCGCCTGGCTCGTGGCGGCCGTCCCTGCCGCTGCCCAGCAGAATCTGCCGGTCGTCCGCTCCAACGTGTCCACCATCGACGTTCGGATCGGTGAAGCGTCGCGGTTCCGCTGGGACCTGGCGCCCGCGGCCACACCCGGCGTCATCCCCGCGCACCTGGTGAACGGCAAGCCGCACCGCGTCACCGTCACCACGGACGTAGAGTCGGTTTCGTTCCAGGTGGAGGAGGGCCAGCGATACGACTTCATCGTCCAGAAGGGCGACACGGCGAACCATCTCCAGATCCACGGACAGCGCCTGGTGCCGGCACCGGGGATCGTCGCCGACCGGGTTTCGCTCGCCGCCAACCCGGAGCGCGTCTGCTACGATGAACGCAGGACGCCGTATCTGAACGTGGACCTGATCGTCCGCAACGGCATGGAGACGGAGCTCCGGGCCACGGAGCTCAGGGCGTTCGTGCTCAGCCCGGGGGGCGAGCTGCTGGAGCGGCGCGTGGCGAGGGATCCCATCGAGCTGCTGGGACCCGGCCGGCAGGTCGGCGCCATGCGGGAAGGCCTCGTCTACAATCCGTTCCTGTTCACTTCGGTCCGTCCCGACTCCCGCATCCGGTTCGAGATGCATTTCGCGGACGCCGCCCTGCCGCCCGTGGAGGTCACGGTCGAGCCCCGGTCGTGCGTCACCCGAACGCGGCTGGTGCTCCCCCTCGCCGGCCGGATCGCCGTGTCCGACGGGCACGACGTCCTGTCGCACCACCGGCGCTCCGGATACCTGGGACGCTGGGCGCGGGACCTGGGCATGGTGGACAACTTCCAGCGCTTCGGGCTGGATCTCGTGGTCGTCGACGCCCAGGGCCAGCGCCACCGCGGAGAGGGTACCCGCAACGAGGACTGGCTGAGCTGGGGGCATCCGGTACGCGCGGCCGGAGCCGGTGTCGTCGCCGCCGTTCACAACGAGCAGCCCGACAACGACGTGATCGGGTCGGAGAACCTCTGGACCCAGCGCTCGGCCGCCGAGAACCCGATGACGAGCGCCGGGAACTACGTCCTGATCGACCATGGCGGCGGGGAGTTCAGCCTGGTGTCGCACCTGCGCGCGGGGAGTGTCCGCGTAAAGACGGGAGACCGGGTCGCCGCGGGGGAGGTGATCGCGGCGGTCGGCAACTCCGGCTCGTCGCTCGGTCCTCACCTTCACTACGAGCTGAGAACCGGGTGGGGCCTGCGGGGCGTCCGTGGCCTGCCGGCCTACTTCCACGACCTCACGGTGATCGGCACGGGGGAGGGCGGCGAAGGCCGGCCCGTCCTGGTGAATACGGGAGACGTCATCGTCACCCGCTGAGGAAGCCGAGCCGGAGATGCTCCATGATGTCGATTCTCCCAATCTCTTGTGCAGAATGGAAGAACGACTTGAACGCAGAGTTCGCAGAGTCGAAAAGAGAGTTCGCGGAGAAAGATCGATCCGTACTTTGCGAACTCCTTCTGTTCTCTGCGACCTCTGCGTTCAGATCTTGGGCCGGAATGCACAAGAAACCCGGAAGATCGGTATGATACCAGATCGCTACATTGATTGTGCACGCGAGTTCTACTGCTGCCGTTCCCCGTGGCCCCTTTCCCCCTGTGTGAGGCCTTCTTTGAAATCATGAATGCACAATCAATCAGAGAATCGGGTATGAGAACGCCCCGCACCGGATCATGCCGGTGCGGGGCTTCGTCATCTGCCTGGCCAGGGACAGCGCATCCACGCCAGGGCGATCGGCCGGAATCGAACCGACGACCGCTCGATTCTAAATCGAGTGCTCTACCCGTCGAGCTGCGGACCGGCCGTCGGCGCGTTCTGTTCTCCGCGTCCCCGCGTGAGCCGGATCCGTTCTACTGGTCCGAGCCCGTCGGGCGGTCGGTCGCGGGACGTTCGCGCTCGGCGAGGGCGCGGCTCTCGTCCAGCAGGCGCACGAACTCGGCGCGGTAGCCGTTCTCGTCGTGGCCCAGCGCGCCGCGGGCCATCTCCGCCGCGCCCGCCCAGGTGGAGCTGCCCGCAAAGCGCGACTGGCGCAGCAGCATTCCCCACTGCGCCACGGCGGCCGAAAAGCGAAAGTCCACGCTCGTGGCGGCCAGCGCCGTCCCGCGGTCGCGCACCGGCTGCTCGATGAGCCAGCTGCGGTCCCCGTCCGGCGCCTTGTAGCGCAGCTTGACCGTCAGCAGCTCGCTGCTGGCCGCGGCGCCGGGGCGCGGGCGCACCTCCTGGTAGCGCAGGGGGCCGGACTCCGACACCGGCGTGGCCACGCCCACGGGCACGACCTCGTACAGCGCTGTGACGGAGTGGCCGGCGCCCAGCTCGCCGCCGTCCTTTTGGTCGTCGGCAAAGTCCTGGGCCGCCATCACCCGGTTCTCGTAGCCAATCAGCCGGTAGGCGCGCACCTGGGCGGGGTTGAACTCCACCTGCACCTTCACGTCCTTGGCGATGGTCACCAGCGTGCCGCCCATCTCCTGCACCAGCACCTTGCGCGCCTCGGCCAGTTCGTCCACATAGGCGTAGTTGCCGTTGCCGTGGTCGGCCAGCTGCTCCATCCGCGCGTCGCTGTAGTTGCCCGTGCCGAACCCCAGCACGGTAAGAAAGATGCCGGTTTCCCGCTTTTCCTCGATGAGCTGCACCAGCCCCGACCGGCTGCTCACGCCCACGTTGAAGTCGCCGTCCGTGGCCAGGATCACCCGGTTGTTGCCGCCGGGGATGAACGACGCCCGCGCCGTCTCGTACGCCAGCACGATCCCCTGGCCGCCCGCCGTGGAGCCGCCCGCCTCCAACCGGCCGATGGCGTCCAGGATGCGCCCGCGGTCGCTCCCCGTCGTGCTGGGCAGCACCAGCCCCGCGGCGCCTGCGTAGACCACGATGGACACGCGGTCCTGCGGGCGCAGCTGGTTCACGAGCAGGCGCATGCTCTCCTTGACCAGCGGGAGCTTGGCGGGGTCGTTCATCGACCCCGACACGTCGATGAGGAACACCAGGTTCCCCGGCGGAAGCTCGCCCGTCTCCATCCGCCGCCCCTGCAGCCCCACGTGCACCAGCCGGTGCTGCGGGTTCCACGGCGCGGCGGAGACCTCGGTGTTGATGGAGAACGGGTGCTCGCCCGTGGGGTCCGGATAGTCGTAGTCGAAGTAGTTGACCAGCTCCTCGATGCGCACGGCGTCGCGCGGCGGCAGCCGGCGCTCGCGGAGAAAGCGGCGCACGTTGCTGTACGAGGCCGCGTCCACGTCGATGGCAAAGGTGGAGAGCGGGTTCTCGGCCACACTGCGGAACGGGTTCTCCTGGATCAGGTTGTACTCCTCCCGGTTGAACCCCGTCGTGTCGCCCACGGTTACGCGCTCCGGGGCCGCCTCGGGTGCCATCCGCGTGCTCGTCATCGGCGGCGGTGGGGGAGGCGGCGGCGGAGGGGGAGGCGGGGGAGGCGGCGGCGGCGGTGCCGGCGGGGGAGGCGGCGGGGGGATCATTCCGGGCGTGCAGCCGCCGGCCATGGCCAGCGATGCGCACAGGAGCAGGAACGCCAGGGGACGATGGATCCGCATGATGTGCTGGTGGCTCGGGTTTGCGGCACCGGGAAGGGCGAGCAACTGCTGCGGGTCTGCTACGGGAGCGTAATGCGCACGGCGTGGATCGTCAACGATGATGATGATGGCTGACGACCGGCATCGCCGCGCGTCATCCCGGCCTCCTGCCGGGCGGGGACGGGCGGGAAGAGCGCGTCGGATGGATGTGCGGCACGTGCGGATGCGCTGCCGCTGCGTCGTCATCAGCAGAAACGGCTGGCGATCGCGGCGCCGGGGAGATGGAAGATGGCGGATTCGGCGGATCTGGCTTCCGCCCGTCCATCACGCGACCTTGGTGCGGTGCCCGCATCCGCTCCCCTGACGTGTTCGTCCCGTGATCCTGTCCCTTCGATTCTCCGCCCTCGCGCTGGCCGCGCTGCTCGCCGGCTGCGCCACGACCGCTCCCGTGCCCGCCCCGGCGCCGGCGCGCGAGGTGACCGTCATGGTCTACAACATCCGCGCGGGAAAGGACGTCGGCGGGAGCGAGAACCTGTCGCGCGTGGCGGAGCTGGTGCGGAGCACGGGGGCCGACCTCGTCCTCCTGCAGGAGGTGGATCGCAACACGCAGCGCTCCGGCCCCGCCGACCAGCCGGCCACGCTGGCGCGGCTCACCGGCTACTCGGTCGCGTTCGGCCGCACCATCGGCTTCCAGGGCGGCGACTACGGGATCGCCCTGCTCTCGCGCTGGCCCATCCAGCGGGACACGCTCATCCCCCTGCTGGTGACGGCGCCGCCGGGGCGGACGACCGAGGGCCGGGAGCAGCGTGGGGTGCTGCTCGCGGTGGTGGATGCGCCGGGCGGGCCGCTCGCCGTGCTCGACACGCACCTGGACCACACGGGCGATGACGTCTGGCGCATGCAGGAGATCGCCACGGTGCTGCGCGTCGCGCGGACCGCGGGGGAGCCGGGGATGCCGCTGCTGATCGGCGGCGACCTCAACGCGCGCCCGGAGAGCGCGGTGCACGCGGAGCTGCGCGGCGCCGGATTCCGGGATGCGTGGGAGGGATGCGGGGCAGGCGACGCGATGACCTTTCCCGCCCACGCACCGGACCGGCGGATCGACTACCTGTACGTCTCCGGCGATGCGCGCTGCGTGCGCGCGGAGGTGCTGCCCGGCGAGGCCTCGGATCACCGCCCCCTGCTGTTTCGCCTGCGGCTGCGCTGAGCGCATCCCGGCAGGGGGGGCTCCTGTGGAAACAGGTGGTACCTGGATCTCGCTCTTCCTGGTATTTTCTCTTCCAGCCGAGTGTCCCCGGTGGATTGGATCCCGGGACCGTTTGATGGAATGCGGCGAAAACGTGTGATTTCTTCCAGGAGATGCGGATGATTGCTTCCGTGCGCGCATCGCTCGCCGCGGTCGTGGCGCTGGTGTGGGCCGGTTCCTCCCCGGTTGTCGCGCAGCAGCGCGAGTGCACCCCCGCCGAGCGCGCGCGGGTGGCCTGGACGCCGCCGCCCGGCGTGGCCGACGACGCGTGGCGGGCCACGCTGCTGTCCAACGGCCTGGTCACGCCGGAGACGGAGCTGGTGCGGATCGAATCCGATTCGCTGCCGGGGATGGGCGACGCCGCCTTTCCGCTGATCGGGGAGATGGAACGGCTGATCCAGGCGCGTGTGAGAGGCGGGCCTGCCAAGATGGTCCTCCTGGCGCGCGTGGAGCCCGACAGCACCCTGTCCCGGCTGCTTCTCGCGCTGCCCTCCGGGATGGTGGCGATCGAAGACTCCATCGACCCGGCGGTTCGCCGGCTGCGCTTCCCGACCGTGGTCCGGGACGGGTGCCCCATCGCCAGCTGGTCGCCCATCACCTTCGAGACCTCCGGGGCGCAGACGATCCCGGCGAGGCCCGCTCCGCGGCCCGGCGCGGCGGGGCGCCAGATGGTGAACCTCGTCTCCATCTCGCGGCTGCGCGACGAGTTCGCCGGCCGGCCCGGCGAGGCGAGCTACCGCGAGGGACAACATGCCCGGCCGTGGGCGCTGCTGGAGCGACCGGTGACCTTCCCGGAGCCGTTCCGCTCCAACGCCGTCGTCGCCGAGAGCTTCGTGCTGCTGGACGTGGACTCCGCCGGCCACGCCGCGGGGTGCCGCACCCTCCGCGCCGGTGCGCACCCCGCGCTCGACGAGCTCGCCTGCCCCCTGCTGATGCGGCCCGGCTACTTCTCGGCGAGCGTGGTCCCGTCGCGACAATCGCTGGCGGGCCAGTGGGTCATGGGGTTTCGCTGGGAAAGCCTCCCCGCCGCCGCGCATCGCCAGCGGGTGTCGGACTTCAGCGGGGTGGCCGCGGCGCCGGCGATCGCCCCGCCGGCGGGTGACCACTGGGTCCGCGTTTCCCGCCTGCAGAACGGAGGGGCCGCGTTCATCGACACGGCCTCCGTGCGTCGGGTGGGCGAAGACGTGTTCCAGTTCACCCAGCGGGACAAACATCCCGTGGCCATGACCCGGCGGTCGGACGGGC
>DATING010000250.1:0-5673 GCA_035474555.1 Longimicrobium sp.
CGCACCGAGGAGCGGCCGTTCGTGGCGCCGCGCACCCCGCGCGAGCAGGCGCTGGCGGAGATCTGGCGTACGGTGCTGCGGCTGGAGCGCGTAGGGCTGGAGGACGACTTCTTCAGCCTGGGCGGCCACTCCATCCTGGCCACGCAGGTGCTTTCGCGCGTGCGGCGCGAACTGGGCGTGGAGCTGCCGCTGCGCGCGCTGTTCGAGGGTCCCACCGCCGCCGAGCTGGCGGAGCGCGTGGAGGCCGTCCGCCGCGCCGACGAGCCGGAGATGGCGGCCATCGTGCCGATCGAGCGGTCCGCCGCGCTGCCGCTGTCGTTCGCGCAGGAGCGGCTCTGGTTCCTGGACCAGCTGGAGGCGCGGAGCTCGTTCTACAACATCCCCGCGGGGCTGCGGCTGCGCGGCGCGCTGGACGCGGGCGCCCTGGAGCGCGCGCTGGGCGAGATCGTGCGCCGCCACGACGTGCTGCGGACCACCTTCGCCGAGCTGGACGACGCGCCGGTGCAGGTCATCGCGCCGTTCGCCGGGTTCGTGCTGCCCCTGACGGACCTGTCGGGGCTGGATGAAGGCGCGGGCGAGGCGGAGATGCGCCGCCGCGCGCGGGAAGACGGCGAGCGGCCCTTCGACCTGGCCACCGGCCCGCTCTTCCGCGCGGAGCTCCTGCGCCTGTCGGACGACGAGCACGTGCTGCTGCTGTGCATGCACCACATCGTCAGCGACGGGTGGAGCATGGGCGTGCTCTTCGGCGAGCTCTCCGCGCTGTACGACGCCTTCGCCGCGGGCGAGGACTCGCCGCTGCCCCCGCTGCCGGTGCAGTACGCGGACTTCGCGGCGTGGCAGCGCGAGCACCTGCGCGGCGAGGTGATGGACGCGCAGCTGGCGTACTGGACCAATCAGCTCTCCGGCGCCCCGGCCCTGCTGGAGCTGCCGACGGACCATCCGCGCCCGTCCACGCAGTCGTACCGCGGCGCCCTGCTGACCGTGGACTTCCGCGACGGGCTGCTGGACCGGCTGGAGACGCTGGGCCGGCAGGAGGGCGCTACGCTGTACATGGTGCTGCTCGCCGCCTTCCAGGCCGTGCTCGGCAAATACGCCGGCACGGACGACGTCGTCGTGGGCAGCCCCATCGCGGGCCGCACGCGGGGCGAGACGGAGCCGCTGATCGGCTTCTTCGTAAACACGCTGGTGCTGCGGACGGACCTGGGCGGCGACCCGGGCTTCCGCGCGCTGCTGCGCCGCGTCCGCGCGGCCACGCTGGGCGCGTACGAGCACCAGGAGGTGCCGTTCGAGCGGCTGGTGGCGGAGCTGGAGCCGGAGCGCAGCCTGGGCCACGCGCCGCTCTTCCAGGTGTCGTTCTCCGTGAGCGGCGCGGACGCGGGCGTGGCGCTGGCCGGCGTGCGGACGGAGGCGCTGCCGGTGGAGCTGGCCCCGGCCAAGTTCGACCTGTCGCTGGACGTGGCGCACGGCGCGGGCGAGATGCACGGCACGCTCGTCTACGCCACGGACCTGTTCGAGCGCACGACGGCGGAGCGGCTGCTGGCGCACCTGGAGCGCGTGCTGGAGCAGGTCGCGCGCGACGGCGACGTGCGCCTGTCGCGCCTGCGGCTGATGGACGCCGGCGAGCGCGCGGCGGTCGTGCAGCACGGCGACCGCACGGCAGAAAGCGTCGCATCCACCGCCGTGCTCCCCGCGGACGGCTGCATCCACGCCCGCTTCGAATCACAGGCGGAGCGGGCGCCGGACACCGTGGCGCTGGTGTTCGAGGACGCGTCGCTCACCTACGCGGCGCTGGACGCGCGGGCCAACCGCCTGGCGCACCACCTCCTGCGCCACGGCGTGGGACCCGAGACGCGCGTGGGCATCTGCCTGGAGCGCGGGCCGGAGATGGTCGTCGCGATCCTGGCCGTGCTCAAGGCGGGCGGCGCATACGTCCCGCTGGATCCGGCGTATCCCGCCGAGCGGCTGTCGTACATGGTGGCGGACTCCGGCGCCGCCGTCCTGGTGACGGAATCGGCGCTGGAGGGTGCGCTGTCCGCGCCGGCCGGCATCCCCGTGGTGCGGGTGGATGCGATGCGCGCGGAGATCGAGGCCGAACGCGCGGAACGTCCGGCATCGGTCGTGGCGCCGGCGAACCTGGCGTACCTCATCTACACCTCCGGCTCCACCGGCCGGCCCAAGGGCGTGGCGGTGGAGCACGGGACCGCCGTGGCGCACCTCACGGCGTTCGGCCGCGAGCTGGGGATCAGTCCGGCGGACCGGGTGCTGCACTTCGCGTCGTTCGGCTTCGACGTGGCCGTGGAGCAATTGTTCATGCCGCTGCTGGCCGGCGCGACGGTCGTGCTGCGCGGGGCGGAGATGTGGCCCGCGGAGGAGTGGCCGGCGCGGGTGCACGCGGCCGGCGTGACGGTCGCCAATCTTCCCCCCGCGTACTGGCAGGAGGTCGTGGACACGGCCCGCAGGAGCGCGCTGCCGGAGCTGCGCCTGCTGCTGGTGGGCGCGGACGCCATGCCCTCCGCGGCCGTGCGGCGCTGGCGCGAGGCCGTGGATTCGCCCGCGCGGCTGGTGAACGGCTACGGGCCCACGGAGGCCATCGTCACGGCGACGGTGTTCGCGCTCCCGGACGGCTACCCGGCGCCCGGCGCGGCGGCGGTCGTGCCCATCGGCGGGCCGCTGGGCGGGCGCGCGGCGTACGTGCTGGACCGCGCCGGCGAGCCCGTGCCGGCCGGCGTGCCCGGCGAGCTGTACCTGGGCGGCGCCCCGCTGGCCCGCGGCTACCTGGACCGTCCGGCGCTCACGGCCGCGCGCTTCGTCCCCGATCCGTTCTCCGCCACGCCCGGCGCGCGGCTGTACCGCACGGGCGACCGGGTGCGCTGGACGGCGGACGGCGCCCTGGCGTACCTGGGCCGCCTGGACGAGCAGGTGAAGATCCGCGGCTACCGCGTGGAGCTGGGGGAGATCGAGGCCGTGCTGCGCCAGGCCGGCGCGGCGGACGTGGCCGTGGTGGCGCGCGAGGACGCGGGGCAGAAGCGGCTCGTGGCCTACGTCGTGGGGGATGCGGATCCGGATGCGCTGCGTGCCGCCGTCCGCCGCTCCCTGCCGGACTACATGGTGCCGGCCACGTTCGTGGGGATGGACGTGCTTCCCCTCACCCCGAACGGCAAGCTGGACCGCCGCGCGCTCCCCGCGCCGGACTGGACCGCGGCGGCCGCGTACGTGGCGCCGCGCACGCCGGTGGAGGAGGTGCTGGCCGGCATCCTCGCCGAGCTGCTGCGGGTGGACCGCGTGGGCGCGCACGACGGGTTCTTCGAGCTGGGCGGGCACTCGCTGCTGGCCACGCGCGTCGTGTCCCGCGTCCGCGCCGTGCTGGGCGTGGAGCTGCCCCTGCGCGCGTTCTTCGAGGGCCCCACGGTGGCCGCCCTGGCCGCGCGCGTGGACGAGATCCGGGGCGAGGGGCAGTCGCGCCAGGCGCCCATCGTCCCCGTGGGCCGCACGGAGGCACTGCCGCTCTCGTTCGCGCAGGAGCGGCTGTGGTTCCTGGACCGGCTGGAGGCGGACAGCGCCTTCTACAACATCCCCGCCGCCCTGCGGCTGACGGGCGCGCTGGACGTCCCCGCGCTGGAGCGTGCGCTCGGCGAGATCGTCCGCCGCCACGAGACGCTGCGGACGTCGTTCCCCGAGGTGAACGGCGCGCCCCTCCAGCGGATCGCGCCGTTCGCGGGGTGGGCGCTGGCGGTGGAGGACCTGTCGTCGCTGGATGAGGACGCGCGCGCGGCGGAGGTCCGCCGGCGCGCCATGGAGGACGCGCGGCGGCCGTTCGACCTGGCCGCGGGCCCCGTCTTCCGCGCGTCGCTGCTGCGGCTGGCGGACGACGCGCACGTGCTGCTGCTGTGCATGCACCACGTGGTGAGCGACGGGTGGAGCATGGGCGTCCTCTTCGGCGAGCTGGCCGCGCTCTACGGCGCGTTCGCGGAAGGGTCGGCATCACCGCTGGCGCCGCTGCCGGTGCAGTACGCGGACTTCGCCGTGTGGCAGCGCGAGCGCCTGCGGGGCGAAGTCCTCGATGCGCAGCTGGCGTACTGGAAGGCGCACCTGGACGGCGCGCCCGCGCTGCTGGAGCTGCCCACGGACCATCCGCGGCCGGCCGTGCAGTCGTACCGCGGCGCGCACGTGGACATCGCGCTCCCGGGCACGCTGCGGGAGCGGCTGGAGGCGCTGGGCCGCCGCGAGGGCGCCACGCTGTACATGGTGCTGCTGGGTGCCTTCCAGGTCCTGCTGTCGAAGTACGCGGGGATGTCGGACGTCGTCGTGGGCAGCCCCATCGCCGGGCGCACGCGGACGGAGACGGAGGGGCTGATCGGCTTCTTCATCAACACGCTCGTGCTGCGGACGGACCTGGGCGGCGACCCGCGCTTCCGCGAGGTGCTGCGGCGGGTGCGGACGAGCACGCTGGGCGCCTACGAGCACCAGGAAGTGCCGTTCGAGCGGCTGGTGGCGGAGATCGCGCCGGAGCGCAGCATGAGCCACGCGCCGCTCTTCCAGGTGCTGTTCACGCTTCAGAACACGAACGGCTCCGCCCCCGCGCTCCCCGGCCTGGCCGTGGCGGAGATGGAGCCGGAGCTGGACACCACCAAGTTCGACCTGTCGCTGGGCTTGCAGGCCACGGCGGACGGGCTCGTCGGCGCGCTGGAGTACAGCACGGACCTGTGGGAGCCCGCCACCATCCACCGCATGCTGGGCCACCTTCGGCGCGTGCTGGAGCAGGTCGCGGACGATGCGGATCTGCCCCTGTCGGAGCTGGACCTGCTCGACGGGGCGGAGCGGTCGCTTGTGGTGGATGAATGGAATCGCACGGACGCGGATTATCCGCTGGATACCTGCATCCACCAGCTGTTCGAGGCGCAGGTGGAGCGGACGCCGGATGCGATCGCCGCCACGCACGAGCACGATTCGCTCACCTACGCGGAGCTGAACGCGCGCGCCAACCGCCTCGCGCACCACCTGCGGGCGATGGGCGTGGGGCCGGAGGTCCGCGTGGGCATCTGCCTGCACCGCGGGCTGGACCTGCTGACCAGCATGCTCGCCGTGCTCAAGGCCGGCGGCGCGTACGTCCCGCTGGACCCGGCGTATCCCCGCGAGCGGCTGGAGAACACGCTGGCGGATGCCGAGGCGCCCGTCCTGGTCACCCAGGAGAAGCTGCGCGGGCTGATGCCGGACCAGCCCGGCGTCGTGGTGCTGGAGCGCGACGCGGCCGCCATCGCCGCCCATCCCGCGGAGAACCCGGACAGCGGCGTGGAGGCGCGGAACCTCGCGTACCTCATCTACACCTCCGGCAGCACGGGGCGGCCCAAGGGCGTGGCCATCCAGCACGAGAGCGCCGTCGTCATGCTCTCCTGGGGGTGGAACACGTACTCGCAGGACGAGCTGGACGGGATGCTGGCATCGACCTCCATCTCGTTCGACATGTCGGTGTTCGAGCTGTTCACGCCGCTGGCCCGCGGCGGTCGGATCATCATCGTCGAAAACGCGCTGGCCCTGCCCACGGCCCCCGCGGCGGGAGACGTGCGCCTGCTGGACACGGTCCCCTCCGCGGCCGCCGCGCTGCTGAAGACGGGCGGGATCCCGGCGAACGTGCGGACGGTCAACCTGGGCGGCGAGCCGCTGAAGGCGGAGCTG
>DATING010000251.1:0-2935 GCA_035474555.1 Longimicrobium sp.
CCCTCCGCGGACGTCCCGGCGGACCGCGCATTGCCCGTTCCGGCGGTTTGCGACATCTTCCCGGTCCGAAAACATCCTTTTCGCCCCTCCGTCCTCCCGCTTCGTTCTCTCGTGGCCGACCCCGTCATCCGCAGGATCCGCGAGCAGACGCTGCGCACGGGCGTGGCCGTGGCGTGGGCGCAGTGGAGCGCGCTCACCACCATGGCCGTGCCCGCCGGCCCCCGCGCGCGCTCCATGGTGGACCCGGAGGCGCTGGTCCTGCTGTCCCTGGCCGTGCGCGGCCGCGAGCCTCGGCTGGACGACCTGGTGCTGGGATGGGCGCGGGCGGCGTCGTCGCTGCTGAGCGTACAGCGCGTGCTGCACCTGGCGGAGGCGTTTCCGCCGGGCGTGCGCGAGGGGATCGGCGGGTTCGCGCGGGCGGCGGCGGACGCGGGCGACCGGCGCTGGCGGGCGCACGCGGCGGAGACGGAGGCCGGCCCCGCCGCGCGCCGCAAGGTGGCCGGCGCGCCGCGGCTGGCGGAGGCGCCCGCCCTCATGCTGCGGCTGCGCGCGGGGTTCGGGGTGGGCACGCGGGCGGACGTGCTGGCGTTCCTGCTGGCGCAACGCGGCGGCGAGGCGACCGTCAGCACCCTCTCGGAGGCCACCGGCTACTCCGGGAGCGCCGTGCGGACGGCGGTGGAGGAGATGGTGCTGGCCGGGTTCGTCAGGCGCCTGGAGGGCTCGCCCACCGCGTACTGCGCCGACCACCGCGCCTGGGCCGGCGTGCTGCTGTTCCGGCCCACCTCGTCGCCCAAGGGGCCGGACGCGCCGCCGTGGCGCTTCTGGGCCGCCATCTTCGCGTTCCTGGCGGACTTGGAGGCGTGGGCGGCGGAGGCGGAAGCGGCGGAGTGGAGCCCGTACGTGGCCAGCAGCCGCGCGCGCGACCTGGTGGAGGACCACGCGCGCACCCTGCGCATGGCCAAGCTGCGCCTTCCCGACCCGCGCGAGCCCGGCGGCGCCGTGTTCCTGGAAGACCTGGAGCGGGGGATGAAGCACGTCCACGAATGGTGCTTGCAGCAACTGTGAACGGTCATCCCGGGCCCCTTCTCCGCCCCAACGCCCCCGCCGGATGAAGCGCGAGATGAATCCGCCGCCGTCCGAATCCGAGTCCATCCGCACGCGCCTGGCGCGCTGGGGCTTCAACTGGTTCCCCGCGTACCGGGGCACGGGCGGGCGCATCACCTACATCGCCCGCGACTGGCGGGAGATCCGCGTGCGGCTGCCGCTTTCCCTGCGCACGCGCAACTACGTGGGGACGATCTTCGGCGGCAGCATGTACGGCGCCGTGGACCCCATCTACATGGTGATGCTCATCCGCGCCCTGGGACGGGGATACGTCGTGTGGGACAAGGCCGCGTCCATCCGCTTCCGCCGCCCCGGCCGCACCACGCTCTACGCGCGCTTCGTGCTGGACGACGCGGAGCTGGATGCCATCCGCGACGCGCTGCGGACGGCGCCGTCGGTGGACCGCGTCTACACCGTGGAGCTGGCGGATGCCGACGGCGTGGTGCACGCGACGGTGGAGAAGACGATCCACGTGAGCCGGAAACAAGTGCCAAGTGCCTAGTCCCAAGTGCCAAGTACGGATGCGTTGCCCGTGCTTGGCACTGGGCACTTGTCACTTGGCACTGCCGTCTGGTACGATCCCTGCCCCGTCCGCCGGCATGCGGATGCGGATGATGATTGCGGCTCTCGCCCTGGCGGCGTGCGGCGGCGGCGGCGATGGCGCCGTGGTGGAAGGAACCTTCGCCCCGGGGCTCGCGGCGGACGGCGTGTGGGTGATGGAATCGGAGCGCCGCGAGCGTGCGGACAGCGGCGGATTCCGTGTCACGGACCTGACGCCGGGACCGATGATGCTGCGCCTGATGCAGGGCACGGACACGGCGGCCCTGCTCAACGTGTCCGGGCTCCCCGCGGGCGCACGGCTCAAGCTGGAGGGGCTGCGGGTGGATGGGGATTCGCGCTTCGCCTTTCCGCGCAGCGTGGAGCTGGACGGTGCCGACGTGGTGACGGTGAACGGGCTGCGGATGGGCTCGCCCGGCCGCATTCCCCGCGAGGTGGACGTGCGCGGCGCCGTGCTGGCCTGGTCGTCGGACGCGGGCGCGCTGCTGGTGCGGCCGGAAGACGCGCGGATGCCGGACCTGCGCGTGGTGGTGGGGATGAGCACGCAGGTGGTCGGCACGGACGGCGGCGGCGCGGACCCCGTCAACATCCGCCCCGGCGATTCCGTGCGCGTGGAGGGCCGGTCCGACCAGGGCTACGTGGTCGCCACCCGCATCACCGTCCCCACCCGCATCGGCGGCGCGGCGCTGCTGGATGGGGACAGCGGGGCAGGGAGCGCGGCATCGCGCGTGCCCATCGCCCGGGCTCCGTCCCTCCGCGGGGATGGCAGCGATGCGCCGGTCTCGTCCGGCGGCGGATCGGCGCCCGTCTCGTCGGCGGCACGGGTGCCCATTGCGCGCCCTTCTCCCCTCCGCGGCGACGATCAGCCGGGCAGGGGCCGCGGGCGGGGGCAGGAGCGGGGAAACGGGAAGGGCAAGAAGGACAAGGGCTGATCGCGTGAGGGCGGTCGGCCCTTCGTGTTTGGGGGCGTGACGGCCGGAGTGGCGCGCATCGGGATCGAGCCGTCGTGACGCGCCTCCGCCCGGAGCGAATGAATTCGCCGCTGGAAATTCGCGAAGTCCGCCTGCGCGGACTGCACCGCCGCGATCTTGCCCGCGGATGACAGTCCGTGCCGGGATTGGGATCTCCCCCTCTCCCGTACAGGGCAGGCAATCGAGGGTGCAGAGAGGTTGTGTACGGGAGAGGGGGCCGGGGGGTGAGGGCCCCGGGCGGTGCCGGCGGACCGGATGCCGTTGCGTGAGGGATGCGCGCCCGCAGGGCCGAGAACGCGACG
>DATING010000252.1:0-2436 GCA_035474555.1 Longimicrobium sp.
CGCGCCGTTGAGCCTTCGGTGGCCGTGCGCGACAGCGCGGGCGTGCGGATCGTGGAGAACCGGGGAGTGGATGCGCTCCCTGCGCTCGCCTGGCGCGTGGACGAGGCGCCGGCGGTCGACATCGGCGGTGAGGCGGGGCCGGCCCTGCACCAGGTGACCGACGCCTGCAGGCTGGGGGACGGGCGCATCGTCGTCGCGAGCTCGGGCACGCAGCAGCTGCACGTGTTCGGCGCGGACGGCCGTCACCTGCTCGCGATGGGCCGCGACGGCGACGGGCCGGGCGAATTCCGCAGCATCTTCTTCGTGGGCGCCATGCCTGGCGATTCCATCGCGACCTGGGACCCCGTGTTGTCGCGATTCTCGGTGTTCAGCCAGGCGGGCCGGTTCGTGCGCGCCGTGACGCCGGGCTCGTCTTCCGGAGCGCCACTGCCGCGCGTGCTGGGGCTGCTGCCCGGTGCTCGCTTCGTCGCGGCCATGACGACGGGTGCGGCGGGCATTCCCGCTCCCGGCAAGGCTGCCCGCGACACCCTGGAGTTCCAGGTGGTGGATGCGTCTGGCGCCCTGGTGGGGAGCCTGGGCCGGTTTCCCGGCACGGAGCAGATCGCGTTCGTGGACGGCGAGGGAATGCTGATGCGGCCGCTGCCCTTTGGCCAGGCGACGGTGGCGGCCGTGCACGGTGGCATGCTGTACGTGGGTCACGGCGACCGGTACGAGGTCTCCATCCATCGACCGGGTGCGGGGCTTCGGTCCCGCATCCGTGGAGATCGCACGCGGCTGCCGGTGACGGAGGGCGACATCCAGGCGTATCGCCGCGAGCTGGTCACCATCGGCGGTACGCAGGACGGGCGGGCGGAGCGGCAGCTGACCCAGCTGCTGGATGGGGCGCCATACCCGGAGAAGATGCCCGCCATGATGGCGCTGGAGGTGGACACGGATGGAAACGTGTGGGTGCAGGAGACCCGTCGTCCCGGCGATGCCGCCGCGGAGACGTGGACGGTCCATTCGGCGGAGGGCGCCGCACTCGGCACGGTCTCCGTTCCGCGGGGCCTGCGTGTAAAGCAGATCGGACGCGACTGGATCCTGGGCCTTGCCCTCGACGACGCCGGAGGCGAACACGTGCGGCTGCACCGGTTGAAGAGGAGCTGAAGGCCGGCTTCCGCGGAGGGACGGGTGCCAGGCTGCTACGATGATCCGCATCACGATGTCGGATTTGGTGTTTACGGGATGATGCAAATCCGTTAGACTGGATGCGCTTCTCTCCTTCCGCCGTTCTCCGCTGTCCCCTCTCCCGCTGGACGATCATGCCACCGATTTCATCTGCCCCGCCCGTGCCGTCGCTCAAGGAGCAGCTGGTGCGCGAGTCGTGCTCCATGGTGCGCCGGCTGGTGACCAACGGCGTGCGCGTGCCGCCCTCCGTCATCCAGGCCACCGACGACTTCGAGATGGCGCTGGAGCACCGCAAGCCCATCGACATGACCGCGCTGGCCGGCACGCACGAGCGCCTGGCGCGGCTGGTGGCGCCCGCCCGGCCCGGCACGCTGTACCTGCTGGACGATAGCTTTCACCAGCAGGGGGGCCGGGCCAGCTCGCTGGGCCCCGTCAAGCTGGTGCGCGACCTGGCGCGGGTGGCCATGGTGTGCGTGGCCGTGTTCATCGTGCTGAGCGTGGTTACGCTGGTGGATGCCAACGCGGCCATCGACATGTTCGGGGTGGAGCTCAAGCCCGGCGAAGCCCGCCCGAACGACACCCACAGCGCCGCCATTCACCAGGCGCTGATCATCAAGCTGATCCTGCAGCGCGTCTACTGGCTGGCCGCGGCGGGGATCGGCGCGTCGTTCGCCATGCTGTTCGCGCTCAACGAGCAGGTCACGGCGCGCACCTTCGATCCGGACGAGGGGGCGGCGTACTGGGTGAAGTTCTTCCTGGGCGTGGTGGCGGGCTTCATCCTGGTGGCGCTGGTGCCCGTGGACGCGGGCGCGGGCGCCGAGGGGGCCACCAGCGGCACGCAGGCGCTGGGTCCGCCCACGGTCGCCATGCTGGGCGGCTTCTCGGCGTCGGCCGTGTACCGCATCCTCACGCGGATGGTGGAGGCGCTGGAATCGGTGTTCACCGGCGGCGCAAAGGAGCAGGCTGCCGCGGCGGAAAAGGCGGCGTCCACCCGCGCCGCGGAGGAAAGCTCGCAGTCGCGCATGGCCCTGGCCGGGCAGCTGGTGGAGCTCCAGCAGAAGCTCGCCGCCGGGATGCCGGCCGACCGCGCCGCGACGCAGCTCCGGCAGGTGGTGGCCTCCCTGGTGCCCGCGTCGGCCGAGTTCGCCGCCCCGGACGCCGCCGCGCCGTCCACGGAGCCCTCCCCTGCCGCGGTCGCGTCCGTCGAGCCCGCGCCGGACAAGGTGCCCGCGCTTGCCATCGTCGCGGGCCCGGCGGATGCTGCCCCGG
>DATING010000253.1:0-4056 GCA_035474555.1 Longimicrobium sp.
GCCAGTCCTCGTCCGGGAACCCCGTGTCCGTCAGGTTGTTGGGCAGCGCGTCGAACCACACCCACGTCCCCTGCGTCTCCCCGTCCGACGTCGTCTTGGGAAAGGGGATGGCCCACGACAGCCGCGCGCGGGTCACGGAGATGTCCTCCAGCCCCGAGTCCATCAGCGCCAGCATCTCGTTCCGCCGCGACTTCGGAAGGAGAAAGCCGGGGTTCGCCTCGAAGTGCGCGCGCAGAAAGTCCTGGTAGCGCGTCAGGCGAAAGAAGAAGTTTCGCTCCTCCGTCCACTGCAGCTCCCGCGTGGGGTGCAGCACGCAGCGGCCGTCCTGGATCTCGTCGTCCCGCTTGAACAGCTCGCACCCCACGCAGTACCACCCCTCGTACGTCTTTTCGTAGACGTCGTCGGGGTTGCGCTCCAGGATGCGCTCGATGAGCGCGACCACGCCCTTCTTGTGGTGCGGCGCCGTGGTGCGAACCCAGCGGTCGTTGCTGATGTTCAGCCGGCGCCACATGGCCTCGAAGCGCGCCGACAGCTCGTCCACCAGCTGCTGGGGGTCGATGCCGCGGGCGGCGGCGGCCTGCGCCACCTTTTGCCCGTGCTCGTCCATCCCCATGCAGAAGCGCACCTCGTCGCCGATGAGCCGGTGGTACCGGGCAATCGCGTCGGCGCCGATCTTTTCGAACGCGTGCCCCTGGTGCGGGTCGCCGTTGGCGTAGTCGATGGCCGTGGTGACGTAGAATCGGCTGCTCACTCGGGTCTCGGCTCCGGCTCTGGCTGTCGGCGCGGCCGGCGCGGGGGGCGCTGCGGCTGCGCGGGATTGGGAAGAATGGGGCGCGACGGCTTTTCCGCGCGCGGGCCCTCGCGGGGCGGCGCGGCGGGGGCCGGCAGCGTCTCGGCCTTGAGCTGCTCCACGTCCACCGTGCGGCGCTGGCGCTGCTCGTCCTGCAGCGTAACCGTGTTGCGCCAGATGTCGATGGAGATCACCCGCTCCGCGCCCAGCGGGGTGCGGATGGTCTTGCCCTCACGCGGAAAGCGCTTGCGGGCCGCCAGATACGCGTCGTGCTCGTACGTCAGGCAGCACATTAGCCGGCCGCAGGTGCCGCTGATCTGCTGCGGGTTCAGCGACAGGCTCTGGTCCTTGGCCAGCTGCAGCGAGATGGGCTTGATCTCGCGCAGCCAGGTGCTGCAGCACAGCTGGCGCCCGCAGCGGCCCACGCCGCCCAGCTGGGCCGCCTCGTCGCGCACGCCGATCTGCTTGAGCTCGATGCGGGTGCGAAAGGTGCGCGCCAGGTCGCGCACCAGCTGGCGAAAGTCAACGCGGCGCTCGGCCGTGAAGAAGATCGTGAGCTTGTTGCGGTCCCACTGCCACTCCGCGTCGCTCACCTTCATCTTGAGCTGGTGCTGCTCCACCATCTCGCGCGTCTTGCGGCGCACGCGGTCCTCGTCGGCGCGCAGCACGTACACGGCGGCGATCTCCTCGTCGTCGGCGCGGCGCAGGATGCGGCCCGGCACCTCGCCGCTGCCGCACTTCTTCTGCGCCATGCCGCCCAGGGAGCGCACGCGGCCCACGTCGCGGCCGCGGTCCACCTCCACCACGACCCAGTCGTTCACCCGCACCGACGGGTCGGCGCACAGGTAGAACCCCTTGCGCATGCCCTTGAAGCCCACCTCCGTGAGGAACTCGTGTTCCGCGGGAGAGGGCAGGGGCTGGAATACGGGAAGCTCGAGACCCAACGGTCCCTCCATCTATGTCGCACGCCACGGCGTGTGGAACGCCGCTGGCGGCATGCTCGTGAATCAGGGTGGTGCCGGGCGGGGGTCAGCGCGCGGCGCGCCACTCCCCCATCCCCATGTACTTGGCCCAGCGGGCGCGCCGCAGCGCGTCCACCGGCACGTCGCGCAGCTCGCCCAGGTGCCGCAGCAGCGCGCCGCGCAGGGCGGACGCCGTGTCTTCCCAGTTGCTGTGCGCGCCGCCCGCGGGCTCGGGGACGATGTCGTCGATCACCCCCAGCCCCTTGAGGTCGCCCGCCGTGATCTTCATGGCCTGGGCTGCCTTGTCGCGCTCCGCGCCGCTCTTCCACAGGATGGCGGCGCACCCTTCCGGGCTGATGACGCTGTAGATGCTGTTCTCCAGCATCAGCACGCGGTCCGCCACGCCGATGGCCAGCGCGCCCCCCGATCCCCCCTCGCCGATGACCACGGCGATGGACGGGATCTTGAGCGCCGCCATCTCGCGCAGGTTGCGGGCGATGGCCTCGCCCTGGCCCCGCTCCTCGGCACCGATGCCGGGGTAGGCCCCCGGCGTGTCGATGAGCGTGATGAGGGGGCGGCGGAACTTCTCAGCCAATTTCATGAATCGCAGCGCTTTACGGTAGCCCTCCGGGTGGGGCATGCCGAAATTGCGCAGCAGGTTCTCCTTCATGTCCCGGCCCTTCTGCTGGCCGATGACCATTACCGGCTCGCCGTCGAGCCGCGCCCAGCCGCACACCATGGACGCGTCGTCGCGGAACTGCCGGTCGCCATGCATCTCCACGAAGTCCGTGAAGACCATCTCCAGGTAGTCGAGGGTGTAGGGCCGCCGCGGATGGCGGGCCACCTGCACGCGCTCGATGGGGGAGAGGTTGGCGAAGGTGTCGTGCTTGAGGCCGTTGAGCTTGCGCTCCAGGGCCAGGATCTCGTTGCTTACGTCCAGCCCGCGTTCCCGCGCCAGGTTGCGGAGGCCGCTGATCTGCTCCTCCACGTCGGCGATGGCGCGCTCGAAGTCCAGATGGGCTACCGTTGCCAAATCGTGCTTCCGTTGCAAGGTCCCGCGTTACGCGGGACACCCAGGTTCATGTCCGCGGCGATGTGCCGTCCCGCGGCGTTTCTCCTGCAGGAATCGGGCGTGTCCGGACGCTCCGGGCAAGGGCCGGGGCTCCGGACGATCGATTCGGGTACTCGGCGGAGGAGCAGGCCCCCAGCCACGAGCGATTGAAATCGCGGCTACAACGTCACGCTGTCCGCCTGCGCGGACAAGGTCCGTCGCGGGCGGGGTGCCGTGCGGAAGCGGCCGGCCCCGCGGCGCCCCCACCGCTCGCCGAGGCTCGCACCTCCCCCAAAACCCCTGGGGGAGGTTGAACTTCATCTCCGCCCGAACCGCGTGCCCGCGTGGCACCCGCCCGTGCCGGACAGTCCGCGCAGGCGGACTTCGTGTGGTCGTTGCGGCGAATTCATTCGCTCGGCCGGGAGCCGGACCGTCCGCCCCGAGCCCCGCAGTGAATCATCCCCCGCGCCGGGCTACTCCCCGCCGCTGTGGATGCTGAACCCGCCTCCACCGCCGCCGCCTCCACCCCCGCCGCCGCGCCGCGGAAAGCGCTCCTCGCGCTGCACGATCACCAGCGGGCGCTCGTCGCGGTGCAGGCTCACGCGCTCGGGACCCAGCACGTCGCGCAGGGCCATCAGCAGCTCGTCGCGCGGGGCCACCTTTACCGTCTTGCTCTTGAGCTTCGTCTGCTCGGTGCCGCCGTTGCGCCAGAGCACCACCAGCGCGCCGGGGCCCTCGTGCTCGGCCAGGATGCGCTGGGCGGACTGGAGCGCATCGGGCGACGGGCCGTCGGAGCCGATCTCGATCTGCACGCCCACGTCGCCCGTCTCCCGGACGTTGGCCAGCGACACCGCGCCGTCCAGGAACACGGGCGGATCTTCCTCGTCGCGGTCGCGGTTGCTCACGGCGCCGCGGATGACCACGGGCGCATCCTGCTTGAGCACGTCCTTGTATTTAGCCCACGACTCGCCGAACGCAAGCACTGTCGCAGTTCCGTGGAAGTCTTCCACGGTGATACGGCCCCATTCCGAGCCGTCCTTCTTGCTGATCTGCCGGGCCGCCTCGGTCACCACGCACGCCAGCTCGATCTTGGCGTCCTTTTGCGACTTGAGCGTCTGCGTGTTCGTCCGCCCCTCGTACAGCGCCACGTCCTCGCGGTAGCGGTTGAGCGGGTGGCCGCTGATGAAAAAGCCCAGGATCTCCTTTTCGCGCGCCAGCCGCTCGCTCTCGGTCCACTTCTCCACCCTGGGAAG
>DATING010000254.1:0-10782 GCA_035474555.1 Longimicrobium sp.
GGTCCCCACCCAGACGGTGCCGTCCGCGTCCGCGTACACCGAGGTGACCTGGGCCGACGGCTCGCCCACGCGCGTGTACCGGCCGTCGCGGTAGCGCACCACGCCCTCCGCCGTCGTGCCGATCCACAGCGTTCCGTCCGGGGCGCGGGCCAGCTCGCCGACGGACAGCTCGTCCATCCCGGCGGGCGCGGGGAGCCGCTCGATGCGGCCGTCCTTCACGCGGCTCACGCCCCCGCGCGTGCCCACCCACAGCACGCCGCCGCTGTCCGGCAGCAGCGCAGTCACCCGGTCGCTCTGGAGCCCCTCCCGCGTGGTGAACACGGTCCACTCGCCGCCGGCGTAGCGCACCAGCCCGCCCCGCTCGCTGGCGCCCCACAGCGCGCCGGCGGAGTCCACGTCCACGCGCCAGAAGCTCGCGCGGTCCAGGCCGGGGATGTCCTGCTCCGTGAACAGGCGAAAGGCTACGCCGTCAAAGCGCAGGATCCCCTCGTACGAGGCGAGCCAGAGGTAGCCGTCGGGGGTCTGCGCGACGTCCAGCGCGATGTTGGAGGGGAGGCCCTGCTCGGTGCCCCAGTTCGCGAACGCCATCCCGGGTGCCTGCGCCTGCGCCCGGCCCGTGCCGCCCGCGACCAGGCACGCCGCGGCCAGCATCAGCGCGCGGCGCAGCCCCGCCGGCCCTCGCGGCGCGTGCGGACGCGCGGCGGGGGACGTGGGCTCAGGCCGGCGCCGCCCGCACCTGGCGGGCACGCGCCGAACGAACTGGAGGAGCGCTGCTGGGATGGACATCTGCCTTCGGGAAGGGTAACCCGGCACTGCGGGCTGCCTCAAAACTGCGGCGCCTTCCTCTGCGCGCAAGAGGAAGGCTGTTCCGGGTCACCGCGTGTGGTGGGTTTCGGTGGATGGGATTTTCCCCCACCCCCCGGCCCCCTCCCCCCTCGTTCCTCGTGGAGAGGGGGAGAACTGCATCTCAGCGCGCGAGGGGAGGTGGCCCCCGCTGCTGTCATCCCGAAGCAGGAAACGGCTGCGGAATCTACGCGGCGGGGCAGGGGCGGACAGAGCGAATGAATTCGCCGCAACGACCACACGAAGTCCGCCTTCGCGGACTGCCGCCCTGTGCAGCGATGAAGTTCCGGCGCGTGGAGCGGAATGCCGGTATCGCAGAACGTGCGGATACGAACCTCGGGCAGCCTCCTCGCCGTTTGCGCGAGCCCCGCGATCCGCCCGGGCTCAGCGCTCCGGCGCCCGGCCGGCGGCGGAGCGGGGACGGCGGCGGCGATCGGAGACGCGGCGGTCGGAGGGGCTGGTGGGGGACGCGGTGGGCTCGTCGTCCGTATCGATCCAGCGCTCGCTCCCCTCGATGCGGTTGATCTTGGCGATCTCCTCCAGCCGGCGCCGCATCTCGTCGTGCGTCAGCGTGGGCGCGTCCGCGTAGCCGGGGTGCTCCTGCCCCATCAAGCGCTCGATGGCGTGGTCATCCGCCTCTTCCACCGCTTGCAGCCACTCGTTCAGGAAGATGGTGATCTTGCACTCCTCCAGCGCCCGGTCGATGAGCTCGCGCGGCGACAGGCCGGAGGGCGCGGAGACGAACGACACGTCGTAGCCGGGCCCCAGGATCTTGCGGAACACCCACGCCGCCCGCGACAGGTGAAAGTCCGAGGTCACCACGCGGATGGACGTCCAGTCGTTGGGCTCCAGGAACCGCGCGCGGGTAAAGTAGGCGTTGCCCAGCGTGTCCTTGGCGTCGTCCTCCAGGAACAGCGCCGTACGCGGCACCCCGAAGTCCGCCGCGTACGCCGCCATGGCCGCCGCCTCCGTCACGGCCGGCTCCTCGCCGTTCAACCCGCACCGGCCGGAGAGGATGAGGCGCGGGGCCACGCCCCACTCGAAGAGCTCCACCCCGCGCTCCACGCGCGCCCGGGCCACGGGGGGAAGCGTGCCGTCGGGGAGCACGCCGCCCCCCAGCACAACGATGGCGTCGGCCGCGCCGTTGATGGGGGGCGGAAGGTGTTCGCGATCCGTCAAAGGGCGTTCAGCTCCTGGGAGAACGTTCGGGCCACGCTGGACCAGTCGTAGCGGTCGCGGGCCAGTCGGAAAAGGGTTTCCTGGTGGCGCTCCCCCATCTCCAGCGCCAGGGGGACGTGGCGGACGATGTCCATCACCGTGCGCTCCGCCTCTGGGGCCAGCTTCATGGCGTCCGTCACGCCGGGGGGGAGCGCATCCGCCAGGGCGTCGATGCTGGCCTTCATCCCCCCGAAGTACGTGCCCAGGGGGAACGCCCCGCTGGCCAGCGCCTCCAGGAAGACGAGCGGCCCCGCCTCCCGCACCAGCGAGGGAAAGACGGCCGCGTCGCAGCAGGGGAAAAGATAACGGAGCTCCCGGTGCGTAAGGTAGCCGGTAAAGATCACCCGGTCCCGCCGGACGTAGCGCTCCCCCGCGGCGAAGTACGCGTCGAGCCCGCCGTCCCGCTCCAGCCCCTCCAAAAAGCGCGCGACCTTGGTGAGGGCGTGGCCGCCGCCCTCACCCTCGGGATCGCCCTCCAGCGCCCGCCCGTTCGCCACGATCTCCGCGAACACGGCCCGCTCGCCGTGCTCCAGCGCCCACAGCATGGCCTCCAGCGGCTCGCGCAGGGGCCCGTGCCCCACGACGATCAATCGCAGGCCGGGCGTGGCCTCCAGCAGCAGGGGCAGCGCCGCGACCACCTCCTGCACCCCCTTGGCGGAGATCAGCCGCCCCACGTACAGCAGCGTGCGGTCGTTCCCCCAGTCCATCGTCGCGAGCCGGGCCTCCAGGTCCGCGTCGGGGACCTTGCCGGCGTAGCCCTGCCCCACGGCCAGCGCCTGGGCCAGCGCGGGACCCGTCGCGCGGCCGGAAAGGCCGGCGAGCAGGGCGTCCGTCTGCGCGGCCGTGCGGCCGCGGGGCAGGCCCTCCAGCGCCCCCACGAGCCGCGCCGCCATCCGCGGACGCTCCGCGCGCGGCACGGGCTCGAACTGGCTGGTATCCACGCCCAGGTGCAGTTCCACCGTCTTGGCGTCCAGGTCCGGCACGTCCGTAAAGATGGCGCGCACCCGGTCGCGCATCTCCTCGCCGATCAGGAAGATGCGCGACGCCGCCGTGAACGCCGCCGTCGCCAGGCGCAGGAAGCGGTCGTCGCGCTTGACGGCGTACTCCAGCGCGCTGCCGTGCGGCATCACGGCGAAGGGAATGCCCTCCGCCGCACCAACGCGCTGCGCCACGACGGACATCAGCACGGCGTGGTTGGCGTGCATCACCGTCACGCCGTTCTCGCGGACGATGCGGGTGAGCGCGCGTACGTTGCGCTCCAGGTATTCCTCGATCTCCTCGTCCGACAGGTCCACCATGGGGACGACGTTGGTGAACTCCTCGTACTTGTCCCACACGTACACGGGCAGGGTGTCGCCCAGCACGGGCTTGTGCAGGATGCAGACGCCGGGGTGCTCGATCCCCGGGTCGCGCCGGTAGAAGGTCTCCGTGGCGCCGTCCGGGTGGTAGCGGCGCGCCTCGGTGATGAAGGGGTAGCGTTCCGGGTGATTCTCCTGCACCACCAGGTGCACCGTCTCGCCCTGGCGGCACAGCGACTCCACCACGGAGCGCGTCCACAGGTTGCTCCCGGAACCTTCCAGCAGGTAGCCGTGCAGGATGCAGATCATGAGGCGCTCGCGGCGGATGGGTGGGCGTGCCGGTCCGCGGGGCGCGGCCACGCGCGGGGAGTGCATCTTCTGATCCGTGGGGCGCGGATGGACGTGGATGCATCCCCGTCACGCCCGATCGGCCGCCCCCCCGCTGACGTGCAGGGTTCGGGCAGGATGGCGAGCGGGCGGTGTTACGGGGCTGGAATGCAGGGTGCGGCGCGGTGCCGGGACGCAAAACTTCGCGGTTCCTCGCTGAGCGGGAGGGCAGGCACGGTGGTTTATCCGGCGGATGACATGTCGATTCGTCTGCGGCTGCTGACGAAGCAGGTGAATCGGCTGCGCGAAAAGCTGTGGGACGAGGTGGAGCGGTCCAGGGCCGCGCGCGAGGCCGCCCGGGAGCGTGCGGAAGCGCGTGAGCAGCAGGAAGTCGGGGGGGGCGTAGCGCCGGACGGCTGATTCCCGCGCCCCGGCATCTCCCCGAACCGCTCGCGGCCGGTCCGCGCCAGGGCGGGCAAGCCGCCGCAACCCCGCTGGCCGCCCGGGTTTGAGGAAGGGCTGAGCCGGCCGGGGGCGCTGGCCCGCGTCCTGCTAAATGGCGGGCCATGCATCAGGAAAACGCCATCCAGCGGCGCCAGGCGCCGGACGCGAACGCAACGGGTGCACCCGAGGGGCTGCCCATCTCCGCGCCGGGGGATCCCGGGCGCGAGACGCGCGAGCGCGAGGCCGCGTACCGGCGCGGCGAGCAGGCGGGGGCGGCGCCCGCGCGCGACCCGTACAAGGGGCTCGCGGCGTCGGAGGTGGCGCAGCGCGCGTTCGCGGCGCTGGCGGAGAACACGCGCGACTTTGCCATCTTCCTGCTGGACCCGGACGGGATCATCACCTTCTGGGGCGAGGGCGCGCGCCTGATGAAGTGGTGGAGCCGCGAGCAGGCGGAGGGCGGCCACCTGCGGCTGCTGTACCCGGAAGGGGGCTCGGAGGACGGAACGGCGGAGGCGCACATCATCGAGGCCGCCCGCACCGGCGAGTACACGGGCGAGGGGCAGCGCACCCGCAGCGACGGCTCCACCTTCTGGGCCGGCGTGAGCCTGACGGCCCTGCGCGACACGGAGGGCCGGCTCCTGGGCTTCGCCAAGGTGACGCGCGACCTGACCGCCCGCCGCGCCGCCGACGCCGCCGTCAAGGCCGCGCGGGACGAGGCGGAGGAGGCGCGGATGCAGGCGGAGGATGCCAACCGCGCCAAGAGCCTGTTCCTGGCCACCATGAGCCACGAGATCCGCACTCCCATCAACGCGGTGATGGGCTACGTGGACCTGCTGGACCTGGAGCTGGCCGGTCCGCTGAACGAGACGCAGCGGGGGCAGCTGGGGCGCATCCGCTCCAGCAACATGCACCTGCTGGGCATCATCGACGAGGTGCTGGACTTCTCGCGGCTGGAGGCGGGGCGCATCACCCTCGCGCGCCGCGCGGGGCGGCTGGAGGCGCCGGTGGAGGCCGCGCTGCTGATGGTGACCATGCAGGCCGAGGTCAAGGGGATCGAGCTTTCCGACTCCGTGTCGGCCTTTGCGGCGGACGTGCCCTACTGGGGCGACGAGGACCGGGTGCGGCAGATCCTGGTCGTCCTGCTCTCCAACGCCGTCAAGTTCACCCCCACGGACGGGCGCATAACCGTGAGCGCGGGGACGGCCGTGACGCCGCCGTCCGACACCCAGCTGGACGGACCCGGGCCGTGGGTGTACGTGCGGGTGGAGGATACGGGGCCGGGGATCGCGCCGGACCGCATCGCGGCCATCTTCGAGCCGTTCGAGCAGGCGGACATGACGCTCACCCGCCAGCACGGGGGCACGGGGCTGGGGCTGACCATCGCCAAGCGGCTGGCGCTGCTGATGGGCGGCGACCTGACGGTGCGCAGCCAGCCGGGGATGGGCAGCGTCTTCTTCCTGTGGCTTCCCGCCGCGCCGGAAGAGGCGCTGGGCACGGTGCTGTCCCGCAGTGATGCGATGGACGCGCCTGGCCCCAAGCTGCTGCAGGAGGTGCGCGACGCCATCCTGGTGGAGCTGGAGCGCATTCTCCACGTGTACGTGGCGCGGCTGCGCAGCGACCCCGGCACCCCCAGCGCGCACGCGCTGAGCGAGGCGGAGCTGGAGGACCACCTTGCCACCTTCCTTTCCGACCTGGCGGCGACGTTCAGCGCGCTGGACCTGGCGTTGGAGGACCAGGAGGCCGTGCGCGACGGCACGGCCATCCAGCGGACGGTCTCGGAGCGGCACGGGAGCCAGCGGCGGCGCCTGGGGTGGGCCGAGGACGAGATCCGGCGCGAGTTCCAGATCCTGCGGGAGGAGGTCGCGTCCGCCATCCAGCGCCGCGTCCACCGTCCGCGCCCGGAGGAGGTGAGCGAGGCGCTGGATGCCGTGTCGGAGTTCATCGCGTCCGCCGAGCGTATCAGCCTGGCCAGCTTCGCCCACACGGAGCCATAGGGGCCGATCGGCCCCGCCGTCATCCGGCTCCAGCGCGGTGCTGGAGCCGGTTCTGCTTTTTCACCCGCGCTGTTTCCACGACCCGTCGGCGGGTATTCCGTCCAGGGATCCGATGCACGACCATCCAGCCAGGGCCGCCTTTTACGGATCGCGATCAGGTGGATCTGTGCTTCGGCAGAGTTCCGCGCCGTGCTGCCGAGATACTGCCCCTGCGAAAAATTTCGATGGCCGTCCCCTCGCCGGCAGCAACGGATCTGCCAAGGATCTCTGGCCTCCTGCACGACCCGCCCGATTCGCGTCCGGCCGTCGCGACGCATCGCCCTTGCACGGACGGCTTCGGAGAAGCCTGCCGTACTGGATACTTGCCGTCGCGACGTCCGATCGCGGACCGGAGGAGAAGGCGGCGAGCGGCAAGATGCATCAGGCCCTTGGTAGACCGGCTGCTGCCGGCGAGGGGACGGCCATCCGCGTTTTTTCGAGGGGCACGATCGTGGCGACGGAGGTGGATGCCGGTCCTGGCACATCATCCACCCGATCGCGATCGGTAAGAGCCTGCCTTCCGCCGGAGACGCGGATCACCGGCGCGCCCCTGAATGGAGGTCCTCGACGGGAGAGGGGATGCCGTTCCGGGGCACCGCGCTTGCAGCCGCTCACCGCGCGGCACTTGCCGCCCGTCCCCCATCCCCGCACCCGCCCCGGCGCCGGTGCTCTCCCGCTCCGCCATCCTCCCACGCCGCTCCGGCAGAGGCGCACGATGAACATCCCACGTGATGGTGATTCCCTGTCTCCTGCGGTGGAGCCCCTGGTGCGGGATCCAGGCGCGGGCAGGCCCGGCCTCCCCCCGTTCGTCGGCGATCTGATCCACGGCACCTTCGACGCGGTGGTGGATGCCTCCGTCCGGCAGATGCAGGCGTACGCCGAACTCATCCGTAGCACCGCGGGCTCCGTGGACCGGTTCGCGGACGAGAACGTCACCGACGACGACGCGCGCGGCTGGCTCGCGGCGAAGTGGCCCGGCGCGCTGGTGATGGACCCGGCGGGCCCGGGCGAGCCGTCCGCGCGACGCCTGCGTGCGGTGGATGGGGGCGCGGCGCTGGACGGCATCTCCCGCGAGCTCGGCCTGGCCCCGCCCGTCCTCGATCTCGCCGGCGACGCCGAGGAGCAGCGGCTGGTGGAGGCGGCGCGCACCCGCTTGGCCCACGGCCGGCAGCAGCTGCTCTCGACCATGGTGGTGATGGGCATCAACCGCGTGTCCTGACCGCCGCGGCGATCCACGTCCTCGACCAGGGCTGGATCACGTGGGGACGTGGAATCAAAAGGAGAGGACGCGGAGAAGAGGTTTCGCCGCGTCTTCTCTTTCATTCCCCCGCGTCCTCCACGTGATCTTCCCGTCCATGCGCGACATCCGCGCGAGCCGATCCTGCTGCCGCGGACGGGTGCAGATTATGACCGAATGTTTGCTTGTGCCGCGGGGTGGGGGAGAGTAGCATGCAGGGAAGGCACCGGATTGTTTTCCGCCCGTTTCTGAACTGATCGTCCGGGGCCGTCTCCCACCCCCCGGAGGGCATCATGAGACACGCCACCCTCATCCTCGCGGCAGCCCTGGGCATCTCCACCCTCACCTCGTGCGACGGCGGCCCCACCGCCGCGCCGCCGTCCGCGCAGGGCGCCGAGATCCTGGCCGGCAGCTCGGCCAGCTCGTCGGCCACGGGCGTCGCCCGCTATGTGTACGGGGCCACCACGGCGCACCTGAGCTTCATCGCCACCACCAACGGCAGCAGCGTGGCCACCGGCAAGGCGCTGTACTACTCGTCCAACGCCAACGTGGTGATGGTGATCAACGTCACGTGCCTGTACGTGTCCAGCGGCACGGCGCGATTCCTGGGCACCGTAGTGGAGAGCAACGACACCGGCATCGAGGGCGACGACGCCTACTGGGAGGTGCGCGACGCCAGCACCGACCAGGCCAGCCTCGTCAACCTGGCCGAGTCGGGCACCGGCCCCGACTGCAGCACTGCGAGCGAGTTCGACCTGGTGAACATCGCCGCCGGGACCATCACCGCCACCTGACGCGAACGCACCCAAGGCCGGGCGGGCAGGCGCCGCCCGGCCTCCATCCCTCATCCACATGAGCTTTCAAATCCGGACAAGATTACCATTGACGCGCCGTCCGTTCACGGGCACCATTCAGGATGCCTGCCGCAGTTCTCCCGATCCCACATCCAATCCCCCGAGGCTCGATGAAAACCCGATCCATCCACACCCTGCCGCTGGCGCTCGCGGCGGTCCTGCTGCTCTCCGCCTGCACCGACCGGCTCCCCTCCGCGGCCGCCGCGCCCGAAGCGGGCACGCCGTCGCTGACGGTGATCCCCACCAACGCGTTCGACACCCTGGACGGCGGCCGCGACCACGCCTGCGGCCTCACCAGCGCCGGCCAGGCGTACTGCTGGGGGCGCAACGCCTTCGGCCAGCTGGGCGACAGCAGCGCCGCGCCCACGTCCACGCCCGTGGCCGTGCTGCATCCGTCCGGCGTAACGTTCGACCGCATCACCGCGGGCGGCGCGCACACCTGCGCCCTCACCAGCGCCGGCCAAGCCTACTGCTGGGGCCACAACGCGGACGGCCGGCTGGGCGACAGCACCTTCGTGCTCCCGCTGATGCCCGTTGCCGTGCTGCCGCTGGGCGGGATCGCCTTCAGCCAGGTGGATGCGGGAGACGCGCACACCTGCGGCTTGGACGGCAGCGGGCAGGCCTACTGCTGGGGGAACAACACGTTCGGGCAGGTGGGCGACAGCACCATCAACAACTACCGCTATGGCCCCACGGCCACCAAGCAGGGGAGCGTGACGTTCACCTCCATCACGGCCGGTACGAACCACACCTGCGCGCTGGACGGCGCCGGCCAGGCGTACTGCTGGGGGTACGACGGCGACGGCGCGCTGGGCAACGGCAGCACCTTTGGCGGACGCATTCCGCAGGTGGTGCAGCAGCCGTCCACCGTGACGTTCGTGGCCCTCAGCTCCAACTACGGCCACGCCTGCGGGCTCACCAGCGCGGGCCAGGCCTACTGCTGGGGCGAGAACGGGGCCGGGCAGGTGGGCGACAGCAGCGTGGTGGACCGCAACGCGCCGGTGTCGGTGCAGCAGGGCGCGCTGTCGTTCGTCTCCATCACCACGGGCCTGGACCACACCTGCGCCATGGATGCCGGCGGCAACGCGTACTGCTGGGGCGGCGATGCGTCGCAGCAGCTGGGCAACGGCGCCGGGGCGGCCAGCCGCATCCCCGTCGCGGTGACCCTGCCCGCCGGCGTCACCTTCGCGTTCGCCTCCGTGGACGCGGCCAAGTCGTGCGCGCTGGACGGCATTGGGCAGGCGTGGTGCTGGGGCCGCAACAACTTCAACCAGGTCGGCGACGGCACCTCCACCACCCGCAACGTCCCCACGGCCGTGTCGCACTGACGGGCGCGGGGACGGACGTGGAGCGATCCGCGTCCGTCCTCTTGAGCTCGTTCGATCGTGATGGATGATGAAGAGCCCGGCCGGGAGCATCTCCCGGCCGGGCTTCGTTCATCCGCCGTCAGCGCCCTGGCCTCAGGGGATGTCGGCGCAGGGGTAGATGCCGCACGTGCCGATGCCGCGGCAGGTGACGTCGTACGCCGTGCAGCCCTGGCACGTGTAGTCGTTCGTCCCGGCGGGGCAGGTACAGGTGTTGGCGCAGGTGGGGCAGTTGGGACAGGTCGCGTCGTCGCAGGTGTAGTTGCACGTGGCGTCGCAGGTGGGGCAGCCCGGGCACGTGCAGTTCGTGTAGCACGTGCACTGCTCCCCGAACACCGTCCCCTTGGGCTTCTCGGTGGACGTCGTGTCGAACGAGTCGACGGTGAGCTGCTCCAGGTTCAGCTTGAGCTTCATGGCATCCTCGAGGGTCGTGCGGTGAGGGGCCGGCGCCGCGGACGCGGAACCAGCAAAACGGCCGCGCCCCAGGGGCACGGCCGCGATGAACGCATGGATGCAGCAGCCCCGCCGCGACAACACGCGCCCGCCGCCCCGTGCGTGCAGCACGACGGCGATCGGAGAGCGGTGGCCAGGACGGTGGATCGGCGGATCAGCACGAGGGGCGACGGCGCGCGCGGGTTGGGATCAGGAACGGCAGGGATGGAGATCGTCCCCGCAGGCGGGGTGATTCTGAGCGGATTCATTTTCTGTGCCGAATACGTCCGAAAACGTGTGTTTGATGCAAGCGGGACGATCCGGATCCCGCGCTTGCGCCCGGCGGGGGCGATCGTCTTTGCCCCGGGGCAGATGAGGAAGAGCCCGGCCGGGATTCGCTCCCCGGCCGGGCTCTTCTTCATCTTCATCCCCCATCCCGCCCTCAGTCGAAGTCCAGCACCAGGCGCTCGGGGAAGGGGCCGTCCAGCGCCACGCGGCCCTCGCGGCCTGGGGCGCGGCGCAGGTTGGGGAGGCGCAGCAGGGCGCCAAGGATCTCGGGGATGACCACCATGTTGATTCCCAGCCCGAAGCACTGGTGCATCCCCGCGCCAAAGTGCAGGTACGCGCGCACATCGCGGTCGATGCGGAACCGGCGCGGCTCCGGGAACCCGTCCGCGTCGAACATGGCGCTCAGCGTGCCGATGAGCATGGAGGAGCCCGCCGGCACCGTGC
>DATING010000255.1:0-3346 GCA_035474555.1 Longimicrobium sp.
TCGCCGTGGCGCTGCTCGGCAACCCCAAGCTGATGATCGTGGACGAGCCCACGGCGGGGCTGGACCCCGCGGAGCGCGTGCGGTTCCTGAACCTGCTGAGCGAGCTGGGGGAGAACAGCGTCGTCATCCTCTCCACGCACATCGTGGAAGACGTCTCGGAGCTGTGCACGCGGATGGCGATCATCGACCGGGGCGAGATCCTGCTGGAGGCCGAGCCGCTGGGCGCCATCGACGAGATGAAGGGGCGGATCTGGCGCAGCGTGATCGACAAGGGCGCCCTGGACCGGGTGGAGCGGGAGCACGCGGTGATCTCCACCAAGCTCCTGGGCGGGCGCACCGTCGTGCACGTGTACGGCGACACGCCGTCCGGCGCCGGCTGGGAGCCTGCCGAGCCGGACCTCAAGGACGTGTACTTCAGCACCATGGCGGGCCACATCGGCCGGCGGCGCGGGCAGCCGGCGGTGGCGGCATGAAGCGCCGCGGAATCAGCACGCGCGAAATCTCCAGGAGGAACCGATGAACGTCCGGAACATCGTACGGCGCCTGACAGGCGCGGCGAAGAACGGCGTGGTGTGGGGCGCCACGTGGTTCGGCCTCGCCTTCGCGACCATTCTCGGGCTCCGCACCCTCGGCGTCGTGGTTCCCCCGGAGATCGGCGTGCTGGACGCCATCGGGATGGCGATCCGGGTCGGCATCGTGGGCGGGCTCGCGGGGGGCACCTTTGCCCTGCTCGTCAGCCGGCTGTATCGCGGCCGGCGGCTGTCCGAGATCGACCCGGTGCGCTTCGGGCTGGCGGGCGCGGTCGTGGCGGAGGGGTTCATGATCGCGTTCTTCGCCCTCGGCCCCCTGCTGTCGGGGGACGCGTTCCCGGCGCTGGACGACATCCTCTCCGACCTGGTGATCGCCGCCGTCTTCGGCGGGATCGCGGCGGGCGCCTCCATGTGGCTGGCCCAGCGCGGGGACACCCGGTCCCTGGAAGGGCCGGTCGAGCACGCGCGCCTGGATGCCGGCCCGGCGCCGCTGGGCGCGGAGGAATTCCATCGCCCCCACGTCCGGGCCCGCCGGTAAGCGAAATCGACATGAAACTCCTGGGCATCTTCCGTTTCGAGTTCGCCTACCAGGTACGCCGCCTTTCCACCTGGCTGCCGTTCGCCGCCCTGGCCGTGGTCGCGTTCCTGTTCATCCGGGAAAACGTCGTCACGGACGCGCTCTACGCCGACTTCCATCTCAACTCGCCGTACATCATCGCGACCGCCACCGTCTTCTGCAGCCTGTTCTGGCTGCTGGTGGCCGCGGGCGTGGCGGGCGAGATCGCGGCGCGCGACGTGGAGACGGGGATGCACCCCCTCACCTACACCGCGCCCGTCCGCAAGGCCGAGTACCTGGGAGGACGCTTTCTCGCCGTCCTGGCCATCAACGCGCTGATCCTGCTGGCCGTCCCGCTGGGCGTGGTGCTCGCCGTCTACGCGTCCGGGGTGGATCCCCAGATCATCGGCCCCTTCCGGCCGATGGCGTACCTGACCGCGTTCGCCTTTCTCGCCCTGCCCAACGCCTTTCTGGGCGCGGCGGTGCAGTTCGCGTGGGCCACCCTGGGCCGCCGCTCCGTCGCGGCCTACGTCGGGAGCGTGATGCTCTTCGGCGTCGTCTACAGCGGGATCTTCGCGGTGATGTACTTCCTGGACAACCAGGAGCTGGCGGTGCTGCTGGATGCCTTTGCGCACCTGACCATCGTGGACCTGACCCTCACCTGGACGCCGATCGAGAAGAGCACGCGCCTGGTCACATTGGAGGGCGCGCTGCTGCGGAGCCGCCTGCTGTGGTTCGGCGTCGCCGTGGCGGCGCTCGCGTTCACCTACGCGCGCTTCCGCTTCGAGCACCTGGCCACGATCCCGTGGTGGAGCCGCTTGCTCCGGCGGCGGGAGGCGCACGCTCCCACGCCCGCGGGCGGCGAGCTGGCGAGGGGCCCCATCTCCGTCCCCCAGGTCCCGCAGACGTTCGGCTGGGCGACGCGCGCGCGGCAGGTGATGGACATCGCGTGGACGTCGTTCCGCGTGATCGCGAAGAGCCGCGGCGGGCTGATCGTGACCCTCCCCATCGCCGTGATCGCGGTGATGGTGCTGCCGGAGCACATGCAGGACCAGGGCACGCCCCTGCTCCCCCGGACGGAGTACGTCCTTTCCTTTCTCACGGCGTCGCTGACGAATCCCTTCACCGTCTGGGTGATCATCCCCATGCTCACGCTGCTGTGGGGCGGCGAGCTGGTGTGGCGCGAGCGCGAGGCCGGCCTGGGTGAGATCACGGACGCGGCGCCGGTGCCGGAATGGGTCCCGTTCCTGGGCAAGTTCCTGGGGCTGGGCCTGGTGCTGGCCGTGTGGATGGCGGTGCTGATGGGGATCGGCATCCTGGTCCAGGTGCAGATGGGCTACCACCGGTTCGAGATCGGCCTGTACCTGGAGGTGCTCTTTGGGCTCCAGCTTCCGCAGTACCTGCTCTTCGCCGCGCTCGCGCTGGTGGTGCAGGGGCTGGTGAGCCAGAAGTACGTGGGGCACTTCGTGGCGTTCATCGTCTACGCGTCCATCCTCTTCGCCGGGCAGCTGGGGATTGGGCACAAGCTGCTCGTCTACGGGGCCGCGCCGGAATGGTACTACACGGACATGCGGGGATTTGGCCCGTCGCTGGGGCCGTGGCGGTGGTTCATGCTGTACTGGGCCGCGTGGGCGCTGCTGCTGGCGGTGGCGGCGCGGCTGCTGTGGGTGCGGGGGCTGGAGCGGGGCGCGCGCGTGCGGCTGCGGCTGGCGCGCGGCCGGTTCACGCGCGGGACGGCCGTCGTCGCCGCGGCGGCGGCGGGGCTCGTGCTGGGGCTGGGCGGGTTCATCTTCTACAACACCAACGTGCTCAACACGTACCGCAGCGCGTCCAGCGTGCTGGAGACGCGCGCGGAGTACGAGCGCCGCTACGGGCGGTACGCCAACGTCCCGCAGCCCCGCCTGGCGGGGGCCAGCCTGCGGGTGGAGATCCATCCCCGGCGGCGGGCGGCGGAGATCCGCGGCACCTATCGCCTGGTGAACAACACCGCGGCGCCCATCGACACCATCCACCTGGCCCCCGCCCCCAGCGTCCGCACCGCGGGGGTCACGTTCGACCGGCCGGCCCGGCGCGTGAACGCGGAGGACGGACTGTGGCACCACGTCTATGCGCTGGCGGCGCCGCTGCAGCCCGGCGACTCGCTGCGGCTGAGCTTCGCGGTGGGCTGGGAGCCGCGCGGCTTCCGGAACGGTGCGTTCGATCCGGTGCTCTCGGTGACGGAGGCCAGCACCTACTTCCGCAGCCAGGACGTGCTCCCCGA
>DATING010000256.1:0-3301 GCA_035474555.1 Longimicrobium sp.
CGCTCGTTCCTCGCGGAGAGGGGGAGAACTACAAGTCGCGTGAGAGCCGCCCTCCCGCTGGGGCTGGGGTGTATACCCTCTCCCGCGCAGTTTGCGGGAGGGGGTGGACGAGCCTAAGCGAGGCCGGGGGAGGGCCACCGCCCGCGCCGCGCCGGGAACTCTCCCTGCCTCAACCCTCCCTCAGGGGTTTTTGGGGGAGGGTGGGCGAGGTTTACGAGCCCGGGTGGGGGCGCCCTCGGGCTCCGCCCCCGCGCTTGATCCTTATCTCACCCGCACTTTCGCACTGCCCTTCACCGCGCCATCCACCCCCCATCCACCACCAGCACGTGCCCGTTCACGTAATCGCTCGCGCGGCTGGCCAGGAACACGACGGCGCCGGCCAGGTCGTCGGGGGTGCCCCAGCGCGCGGCGGGGATGCGCGCGAGGATCTGCTCGGCGCGCACGGGGTCGTCGCGCAGGGCCTGCGTGTTGTCCGTGCCGAAGTAGCCCGGCGCGATGGCGTTCACCTGCACGCCGTGGCGCGCCCACTCGTTCGCCAGCGCCTTTGTCAGCCCCGCGACGGCGTGCTTGCTGGCCGTGTACGCGGGGACGGTGATGCCGCCCTGGAACGAGAGCAGCGACGCCACGTTCACGATCTTCCCCGCCCCGCGCTCCGTCATCCCCCGCCCGAAGCGCTGGCAGAGCAGGAAGACGGAATCCAGGTTCGTCCGCAGCACGGCATCCCAGTCATCCAGCGGAAAGTCCGCGGCGGGATGGCGGCGGATGGTGCCGGCGTTGTTCACCAGGATGTCGATCGGCCCCGCCAGCCGCTCCGCCTCGTCCGCCATGGCGAGCACGCTGGCGCGGTCGGCGTGGTCGGCCTCCACCTGCCAGGCCTGGCGGCCGACGCCGTGGATGTACGCCGCCGTCTCGTCCGTCCCGCTCCGTTGCGTGCTGGCGCAGACCACGTCCGCGCCGGCCTCCGCGAGCGCCACGGCCATCGCCTGCCCCAGGCCGCGGCTGGCGCCCGTCACCAGCGCGCGCCTGCCCTCCAGCCCGAACATCCGCGCCAGCGCATCCCCCGTCATCGCTCCAGCTCCAGCGCGGCCAGGATGAACGGGCCGACGCCCTTGTAATCGTCCGTCACCACCGGCTCGCTGACGTAGTAGGCGTACGACCCGTCGCGGTACGATCCGTCGCTGCGCCGGTTGCCGCCCAATCCGCTCACCTGGACGACGTTGATCAGCGACACCGTGCCGTCGGCGTTCTCGCGGACCAGGTTGGAGAGCAGGCCGTCGAACCCGCGCGCGGCCACGTCCCGGTAGCGCGCGTCGATCCAGCCCAGCCGCGCGGCGCGGGCGAGCGCATAGGCGAACATGCTGCTGGAGCTGGCCTCCAGGTAGTTGCCGGCGCGGTTGGGCTGGTCCATCACGTTCCACCACAAGCCCGTCACGGGATCCTGCACGCGGGCGATCCCCTCGGCCGCGTCGCGCAGCGTCTGGATGATGGCCGGACGGTCCGGGTGGTCCGCCGGAAAGTGCTCCAGCGTCTCCACGACCCCCATCACGTACCATCCCATGGCCCGCCCCCAGAAGTGCTGCGACATCCCCGTCGCGCTGTCCGCCCACGGCTGCGCCTTCGCGAAATCCCACGCGTGGACCATCAGCGACGTGCGCGGGTCGCGGGTGTGGCGGGAAACGAGCAGGAACTGGTGCGCGATGTCGTCGTACGCGGCGGGCTCGTTGAACGCGGCGGCGTACTCCGCGAAGAACGGCTGGCCCATGTACAGGCCGTCCAGCCACATCTGCTGCGGATAGATCTGCTTGTGCCAGAACCCGCCCTCGGGCGTGCGCGGATGCGTGCGCAGCTGCTGGCGGAGCACGTCCGCCGCCTTCCGATAGCGCTCGTCCGCCGTCCGCTCCCACAGGCCGAACAGCAGGCGGCCCTGCGAGATCTCGTCGATGTTGTACTCCGCCATCTCGTAGCCTTCGATGGACCCGTCCGGCTTGATCCAG
Organism: Longimicrobium sp.; assembly: GCA_035474555.1. Taxonomy (GTDB): domain Bacteria; phylum Gemmatimonadota; class Gemmatimonadetes; order Longimicrobiales; family Longimicrobiaceae; genus Longimicrobium. The sequence continues at coordinate 1,995 of DATING010000256.1, forward strand.
CGGTCCATGTTGGCCTGCACGTAGTCCAGCATCGCCCGGTCGTTCTGGACCAGGCCGACCCGTTCGATGGCGCCGAGCACGACGCCCTGCGTGTAGTCCCAGCGGCGGTGCGTCTGCGGGTTGCGGCGCATGACGGACTGCGCCACGGCCACGGACCACGGCCGGCCGTCCGCCGTGGCGCGGGGGCGCGGGCGGGCATGGGGGATGTCGTACGGCGCGTGCTCCGGCTGCGGCGATCCTTCGCCCAGCCCCGTGCCGGCGGGCAGGTGCGCGACCTGCGCGTCCACGGACGGCGCGGCGGCGAGGATTCCGGCGGCGAGCAGGACCGGGGCGAGCGGGCGAAGTCTCATCATCCGAAAAAACGGTTCAGGCGATGGTGGACGGCAGCGCGAGCGGCTGGCCGTTGATGCGCACGTCGCGCGCGGCAAAGCCCTGCACGTGGCGGATCTCGTGCGGCGCGGGGGTCTGGGCCAGCGTCACGTCGCGCAGCTGCACGTCGCGGATGGGCGACTGCGGCACGCCGACGATGCGGATGCCCGTCGCCGCGCGCTCGCAGGTGACGTTCTCGATGCGCACGTCGCCCACGTCCGGAGGATGCTGGCCGCCGCGGTAGCCCTGGTACGCGGTGGTGAAGTGGATGAAGATCTCCGCTTCGCCGATCGGTACGTCGCGGATGCGCACGTGCCGGATCGATCCGCCGCGGTCCAGGTTGGTCTTGAAGTAGATGCCCGTGTACGTCTTGTCCACGCGCACGTCGCGCAGGTAGACGTTGCGGATGCCGCCGGACATCTCGCTCCCGAGACAGAGGGCCGCTTTGAGGGAAGTAAAGTCGCAGTCGCGGACAACGATGTTCTCCGACGCCTGCCCCACGCGCCATCCGTCCTGGTCTCGGCCGGACTTGATGGCGATGCAGTCGTCCCCCGTGTCGAACGTGCACTTCTCCACCAGCACGTCCACGGACGATTCGGGATCCACGCCGTCGTTGTTGGGATTGTGGCTGGTGATGCGCAGCCCCCGCGCCGTCACGTTCCAGCATCCCACCGTGTGCACGCTCCAGAACGGCGAGTCGATGATGCGGAATCCCTCGAAGAGCACGTTCCGGCATCCAAAGAACACCACCATACCGAGGCGCAGGAAGTGCCCGGGGCCGAACACGCGCTCGTGCACCGGCACGCCATCGATCCCCATCTGCCGCAGGCGGTTGACGTCCGCCTCCTGCTTCTGCCGCCACCCCGCGAACTCCGCCGCGCCGTTGCCGTCTAGCGTCCCCGCGCCCGTGATGGCGACGTTGTTGGCCTGGTACGCGT
>DATING010000257.1:0-2337 GCA_035474555.1 Longimicrobium sp.
GGCGCACCCACCCGTCCGACCCCGGCACCTGCACCAGCCGGCCCGGCGGGTTGGTGAGGGCGGGCCCCAGGTCCACGCCCATGCTGCGCAGCAGGTTGTTCACGTACCCCGACCACCCCGCGGCCACCGTCGCCGCGCCGAACAGGTACTCCAGGATCAGGTCCCAGCCGATGATCCAGGCGATGATCTCGCCCAGCGTGGCGTAGCCGTAGGTGTACGCGCTGCCGGCGATGGGGATCATGGCGGCGAACTCGGCGTAGCACAGACCCGCGAACACGCAGGCGATGCCGGCCAGGATGAAGGCGTACACGATGGCCGGCCCCGCGTGCTGCGCGGCCGCCGTCCCGGTGAGCACGAAGATGCCGGTGCCGATGATGGCGCCGATGCCCAGCGATACCAGGTTCCCCGGTCCGAGCTCGCGTTTCAGGCTGTGCTCGCCCTCGGAAAAGGCGTCCGCCTGCAGGTCGTCGATGTTCTTGCGGGCGAAAAGGCTCATGACTGCTCCGGTGCTGGCGGACCGCCCGTCCGCCGATGGGTGGGTGTGTAGCGCGCGCGCTGGAAGGGCCGCGCAAGGGGGCGTGTGGTGCCGGGGGCGATGCCGGCGGCCAGCCTGCTCCGGGGTACCAACGAGCAGGGCCGGCCTTATCTGCACATTCTGGATCGCCGTCAATGTAAGCGCGCGCGGCGTTCGGTCAAGCGTTCCATCGGATGCGGCGCGGATTTCGTCGCCTTGTGCGGATGCGCGCGGGGCATCGCGCACGTTGCGCGCGGGCGTCCGGCTCGGTAGCATCCAGCCGCAACCCTGGCACCAGAGCCCATGAGCGACCTGCTGGCCGTCCCCGAGTCCCGCGCCTTTCCCCTGCGCCGCCTGCTGCAGCCCCTGCTGGGGGCCCGGCACGTGGTGCTGCACACGCACGTCCACGCCGACGGCGACGGCGGCGGCTCGCAGGCGGCCATCGCCGCGTGGCTGGAAGGCCGCGGGGCGCGCGCCACCATCGTCAACCCCACGCCCTTTCCGGATTCCCTCCGCTTCGTCCTGCACCGCCAGGACGTGGTGGCGGACCTGGGCACGCCCGAGGCCGACGCGGCGCTGGACGAGGCCGACCTCTTCCTGGTGCTGGACACCAGCGAGCCGGAGCGGCTGGGGGACCTGGCGGCGCGGCTGCCGCGGGAGCGCACCATCGTGGTGGACCACCATCCGCCGGGGCGCGAGGTGGTGGGCGACGTGGCCGTGCAGGACCCCAGCGCCGCGGCCACGGGCGAGATGGTGTACGACCTCATCACCCTGGCGGGCGATGCGGTGCCGCACGCCTCGGCGCTGGGCGCGTACGTGGCCCTGGTGAGCGACACGGGCTCCTTCCGCTACGGCAACACCACGCCGCGGGTGCTGGCCGTGGCGGCGGAGCTCATGCGGCTGGGGATCGACCCGGAGGTGGTCTACCGCCGCCTGTTCGCCACGGCGCCGCGGCGGCGGCTGGAGTTGCTGCGCGAGGCGCTGGACAGCCTGGAGCAGGGCGCCGAGGGGCGGGTGGGATGGATGGTGATCCCGCACCGGGTGACGGAGCGGCTGGGCGTGGGGGGCGAGGACTTCGACGGGCTCATCGAGCACGTGCGCTCGGTGGAGGGGACGGAGGTCGCCCTCCTGTTCCGCGAGACGGCGCCGGGCGAGACCAAGGTTTCCCTGCGCTCCAACGGCGCGGCGGACGTGAACGCCGTGGCGCGGCAGTTCGGCGGCGGCGGGCACGTCAAGGCGGCCGGCGCCACCTTCAAGGAGCCCGCCGAAGCCGTCGTGGACCGCGTGGTCGAGGCCGTCGTCAAGGCGCTGAAAGGCTGACGGCGGAAGGGCGTCTCACGCGGAGGACGCGGAGAAAAGAGGAAGGGCGCACCCGGTGGATCGGGTGCGCCCTTCTTTCGTTCGCGGGGATTCCGCCGCGGGTCCAGGTCAGTCGAACTCGGGGTGCGGATGACTCTTGGCGTAGTTGTAGGCCGTGACGGCGGCGATCACGTGCGCCACCCAGCCCAGCAGCCCGCCCGACCCCAGCCACAGCCCCGGGGTGATGATGAGCCAGAAGATGGCGCGGACCCAGGTGCCGTTGTACAGCTGCCCGAGGCCGGGAAGGATGAAGCTCAGCACCGCCGCCGTACCTGGATTTCTCATCGTCGCCTCGCCTGCGTTATTCATTGGTGCGTGCGAGAGCCCCCTCCCGCCTCGTCGATCCCTACGGGAGAGCTGCCGTGGAAGTTTCGGACGAAGAAAAGTGCGAAGTAGCGCCGGCCGCCCGCGGGGTGATCCGTCCCGCGTCGGCACGCGCCCGTAGACGAACGAGAAGCGGGGGG
>DATING010000258.1:0-8336 GCA_035474555.1 Longimicrobium sp.
TGGTGCAGCCCGTCGACGTTCTGCGTGATGATCCCCCGCACCACCCCGCCCTGCTCCAGCTCCGCCAGCGCGTGGTGCGCGGCGTTGGGGCGCGCGGCGGAAAAGCGCGTCCAACCGGCCGTGCCGCGGGCCCAGTAGCGCACGCGCGCGTCCTCGCTGCGCACGAACTCGCCGTACTGCATGGGCTTGCGGACGCGCTGGATGCTTTCCGGCCCGCGGTAGTCGGGGATGCCGGATTCCGTGCTGCACCCCGCCCCGGCCAGCACCACGGCGCGCCGGCCGCGCACCAGGTCCAGCAGCGGCTGCAGATCGAGATCGGACGCGGACGGAACGACGAGCGTCATGGATTCTGAGAATGCGACGGTGGCACGCGAGCGATCGGACGTCCTTCCGTACCGATCAGCCCGGATGCCGTTCCGCTCTCCGTCCGAATCCGTGAGCGGGCGGGTTTCCGGCGCGGCGCCGGCGTCATGCACGGGCGAGAGTAGAACGGCAGGATGGTTCCGCCGACTTGGCGACCCCCGCGCGACGCCCCCTCCGCTCGCGTAGGCTCGCACCTCCCCCAAAAACCCCTGGGGGAGGTTGAACAGCACTTTCATCCGACAGGGTGCGCGCAGCGCCAAATGACTCAGGAAGACAAACGGTGGCGGCGCGAGTCTACGGCGCGGCGGCGGCGGATGCCCGGGCCGCGGCGACGCGGGCAAGGATGCCACCGGGCGCGGCGAACGGGGCCAGGCGCGCGTATGGAACAGGCGCCACTTCCTGGCAGGCGCGGATGGCGTGCCCCAGCGATGGCTCCGTCACCAGCCCGGCGTGGGTAAAGGCATACGCAAAGTACTCCCGCGCCAGGTCTTCCGTGGCGTAGAACTGCACGCAGAACCGTTCCTCGTCGTTCTCCAGCTGCTGGAGCTCCGCTTCCGTCATCTGGTCCGCGGCCGCCGTCTGCGCGGGGAACATCGCGCGGACGATGGCGGATGCGTCGCGCTCGTAGTCGGCGAACAGGTCGCGGAACGCCACCGGCTTGCCCGTGCGCAGGTCGAACGTGGCCGAGACGTTTTCCCCGTTGATGGGATGCGCCCCACCGCAAAACCCGCCGAAGTGGATGAACACGCTCAGCACGTCGTCGGCCGCGTAGGTGGTGCGGACGTCGGACCAGTGCTCCGTCTTGCGCCCGAACCCGTCCATCCGCGTCAGGCAGCGCAGCGACGCCGAGATGGAGTCCAGCTGCCGGTTCACCGCCCGTTCCACGCGCGTGCGCGGCGCCGTGAGCCGGGGCACCTTCGCGCCGCTGGTGGTGTCGCGCACGACGCGGTACGGGATGGTGTTCCGCCCGCCGGACGCCTGCGCATCCGCCGGGATCGCCGTGCACAGCAGCAGCAAGAGGATGAGACGCATTGGGCCGATGGGATGACGAGGGGGCGCGGCGCGTTCCGAATGCCCGCACGAAGGGCGGCTCGGTCGCTGACTCTACCGGCGGAATTCCCAGTACCGGTCGTTCCCCTGCTGTCGCTCGTCCAGGCCCCGGTCGCCGGGCGAAGCATTGGAGGTCAGCAGGATGCGGATGTCGGTCAGCACCGGGCGGGCTTCGGCAAAGGTGCTGTGGCCCAGCAGCGTGCGGTCCACCTTGTCCAGCTGGATGGTGTCGATGCCCTCCGCGCAGGTCACGGGCGGCGCGAGCCCCACCCGCGGCCCCTGCAGACGGAACGCGGCCCGCAGGGCGTTGTCCTCGTTGGAGACGTAGAGCGTGGTGCGCTGCGCCAGCCGCCGGTACTGGTCCGCGACGTCCAGGAAGAGCTCGCGGGTCACGTCCGGCGCGGCGAGCACCAGGTGGCCGAAACGAACCGCCGGTACGGACTCCCCCGCGGCGACGATGCGCTGGAGGGCACGCAGCAGCGGGCGGTTGCCCATGCTGTGCGCGATCACGTGGACGCGCTCGGCGCCGCAGCCCTGCGCGAACTGGATGAGAAAGTCGGTGATCTCGTCCTCGCTGGCCTCCACGGCCGCGCCGTCTGCCGGGTAGCCGAACACGGTGGCGCGCGACGGCCAGCTGAAGAACGCCACCGGCCCCCGGACGCCCAGGTCGTGGCCGAGCTGTGCCGCCCGGAGCGCGGCGTCCTCGAAGGAAACGCGGTAGCCGTGGAGAAAGACGAGCGCGTGCCGCTGGTCCGCGGGAAACGACGCGGCGACGTCGCGGACGCCGCGCCAGAAGGCTTCATCCTCCAGGGGCGTTACGGCGGACAGCCGCAGGCGGTCGTCCGTACGGGTGAGGAACCGGCGGATCCACGGCGAGCCCAGCTCTCCCATGCGGTGCGCGGCGGGGATGACGACGTCGCAGCTGCCCAGGTGCACGCGCTCGTCCATGCGGGCGCCGTAGCTCACCCGCGACGCGTCCTCCTCGGGCTGCCGGTTGGTGGCGTACCACACGCGGTAGAGCACGTCCTCCGCCGCCAGCCCCGGGGGCGGCGCGCTCGATCCACCGCTGGATGCGCTGGAGCCGGTCGGCTCGCCCCGTGACGTAACCTCCGCGGATTCACGCGGCACCCTCACGCGGTCCGCGTGGCCGTCCGCATCACTGGAAGGCTCGTCCAGCCTGTAGCGCACCTTCTCCTGGATCCCGTTCAGCATCTCGGCCATGCGGTCCCGCTCGTCGCGGCTCACCCTCTCCAGCTGCGCGTTCTGCTGTTCCCGCAGGATCCGGGCGGTTTCCCGCACCTCGTGCTCCAGCCGCTCCGTTTCGGCGGGCTCCAGGTCGCTGTCCGGGAGGTTCACCCAGAGCCGCAGCTCCAGGAGGGCGATCCCGTAGTCGTGCGCAAACTCCTTCAGCCCGGGGAGCGTGCGGGTCACCACGGATTCCAGGGCCGTATCGAACGCGTGCGCCTCGGCGAGGGGGAGATCCACCGTCTCCCGGACCACTGCGTCGGCCACCCGCTCCCGCAGGCGCCGCAGCGGGTCGCCGTTGCGCGTCATGACCAGCCGCCGCGCATCCGCCACGCGGTACCACAGGCTGACCTGCAGATCGAGGGGGTCCCGCCGGTTCGCCAGGGTCACGCGCTCGGCAAAGGTCAGCCGGTGCGCCCGGGACGTATCCACCGCGAACGCGAAGTACGAGCCGGGTGTGCGGAGCAGCGCGGCGAGCCCGGGCCGTGACGAGGGGGGAGCGCCGGACTCCAGCAGGGAATGGATCGTCTCGCCCGCCTCGCCCGCGCGTTCCATCACGACCACCGTGTGCCCCTCCAGCGGCTCGGGCGCGTGCTCGCGGATCAGCTGTTCGTCGAACGAAGCGTTGCTCATGGGGGCGCCTGTCAGCGGAAAGGAGTACCAGCCAAGCGGGAGGGGATGATCCACGTCATGATCACGACGTGGAATCTGCCGTGGCGAGGGAACGCGAAGCAAGCACGGTGATGCTGTGCCGGATGGCGACGAGCGGTTCGCCGGTGCCGCGAGGCCGTCCGTTCCTTGCATGGAGGCGCGGTTGCGGAGATACTCCCCCTCTCTCGCACATCGACGAACGCAGACCGGACAGCATGCAATCTGGATATCCCGCCGCGCGCAGCGTGGCGCCCGTCGTCGCGGAGCACCTCGCCATGCACCTGGCCGCCGCGCGGGCGGCCGGCGGGGAGGACTTTGCGCCGCAGCCGGACGTGGAGACCATCGAGGCGCTGATCGACGCGGCGTTCTGGGCCAGCCTGCAGCGCGAGGAAGGCCGCTCGCCCCGCATCTCGCTCGCGTACCTGCCGCCGGACCTGTCCGGGCACGCGATGATCTTTGACCGCTGGCTGGCCCTGAACGCGCGCGACCTGAGCAAGCTGGCGCCGGCGGTGGAGCGCGCGGGCATCCACCTGGGCGTGTGGCCGCACGGCGGCGCGCTGCGGGTGTGGGGAACGGGGCGCGCCGTGCCCACCAACACGCTCGTGCTGGAGGTGATGGAGCCCGGCCTGGTGGTGGTCAAGTACCGGCGGGGCGACGAGTTCGACAAGTTCGGCACCATCGCGGTGCTGCAGGGCGACCGCGTGCAGGTGGTGGACGACAAGGCCGCCAGCCTCCCCGACTGCCCCGACCTGCTCACGTCGCTGCTGGGGTTCGATGCGCCCACGCCCGCCGCGGGGCCCACGAGCGTGCTCATCCAGCTGGCCATCTCCATGCGCGCCCACCAGCGCGGCGGCTCGCTCATCGTGGTGCCGACGGGGAGCGATGCGTGGCAGGCGTCCGCGTCGCAGCCCATCCCCTACCGCGTGGCGCCGTACGACGACCTGGCGCAGCTGCTGCGCGCGGACGACGAGGAGCGCGTGCGGCCCCGGTGGAAGTCGGCGTTCCGCAACTCGGTGGATGCCATCGCGGGGCTCACGGCCGTGGACGGCGCCACGGTGATGGACGAGTGCGACCGGCTGCTGGCGTTCGGGGTGAAGCTGGCGCGCAAGCGGGGCGCGGAGCGGGTGGAGCGCGTGACGGTGACGGAGCCGGTGGTGGGGAACGTGGCGGAGGTGGTGGAGCCGTCGGCGCTGGGGGGCACGCGCCACCTGTCCGCCGCGCAGTTCGTGCACGACCAGCGCGACGCGCTCGCCCTGGTCGCGTCGCAGGACGGCCGCTTTACGGTCTTCGCCTGGTCGCCGTGCGAGGACATGGTGCACGCCCACCGCGTCGAGACCCTGCTGATGTAGGCCAAACGGCAACGGCAGGTCTCACGCGGAAGTCGCGGATCGGGGCCGGTGCCCCGATCTCGCCGCTCACGCACGCTTGTTTTCCTGAGGGAGCGCCCGCCGGAACCCGAAGGGGCACAATGCCTTGCGCGCGACCGAAGGATCTACTGCGCCTGCGACGAAACCAGTCCCTGTGCACGGAACCGCCTCGTATCTTGTGGGCGAGATCCTTCAGTCCGCGTCGGAGTGGTGTGCGAAGACAGGGCTCGCGCAGCGCCTTTTCCCCGGTGGATTCGCGCACCGTTCCGTCCGGGTATCCGATGCACGGCCTTCCAGCGAGGGCCAGCTTCTACCGATCGCGATCGTGTGGATCTGTACCTGGGCGGGTCTCCGTCCCGTGGTGCCACCACCCTGCCTTCGAAAGATCGGATGGCCGTCCCCTCGCCGGCTGAAGAATCCCATCAACAAAACCCTCGAAATCCGGCGGACGGAGCACAGTGACTGCGGCGGGGCGCCCACACGGGTGCCCCGCCGCCGTTCGTAAATCCATGATGCACAACGAGTAAACAGATGATGCGGCATCGACGGTACACCGTCGGCACTCTACAGGGACATGATTTTCCATAGCGGGGCGAGCCCGCCCCACAATCGCACCCCCTGAACGGGGTAAAATCGGCCCCGCACGCAGCGCATCTTGCCTTCCTGCAACACCTTGCGGAAAACGGTATGGCCCGGGCGCACCGATTGCCCTTCCGGAGCGCGTCCGGCGGAACTTCACCTGCCGGCAACCGGGAACTGCGGCCGCGCACCCGCGGCAGACGCGACGCCCCACCGCGCCAGACCTCGTCTGGCCGACGGAATCGCTCCCCCACCTGCCCGTCTCGTCCCATCGCGCAGCACCCGCCCGCCCCCGCGGAACCATCCGTACCGGCAAGCGGACTGCGGCGCGACCGCCCTCCCGGCTCCTTCATCAGCCTGCCAAGGAGGATTTTCATGGCGATCAACATGCAGGGCTCCTGGACCGTCTCCGTGACGGCCAAGAACGCGGCCTGGCCCCAGCGCTTCATCGTATCCGGCGCGGCGTCGGGCAACGGCACCTACAACGGCGTCGTGGGCACGGCGGTCTTCATCACGGGCGCGGCCTGGTCCGTCCGGGTGGAGCACAACCCCGGCAGCGGCTTCGTGGGCTCCGCCGAGCAGATCAAGTTCCCCACCGTGTCCGGCGGCCAGCACCGCTTCGAGATCCAGTCCAACGACAGCGGCGGCGACCAGGACTTCGACGACCTGGTGCTCACCTGCAGCACCCCGCAGACGGAATCGGACTTCCTGGTCTACGGCTCCGTGAGCCACTACTCGGGCCGCTGCATCTTCAACCCCTGCCACCGCCGGCCGTGGGTGATCGACTACGCGCCGTCGTTCCAGCTCGCCCTGCAGAACCCCGCCCTCCGCACGCTCGTGGAGTCGCTGTATCCCCTGCGGCTCATCCCCCCGCTGGTGCCGCCCGTGGGCCCCGGCCCCGGCCCGGAGCCGTTCCGCCCGCTGGTGCTGGACGCGGAGGGCGGCGGCATCCCCGCCAAGCAGTCCATCGCCGTGCGCCTGCAGGACACGCGCATCGAGGCGCCCAGCAAGGAGATGGAGGCGCAGACGGTGCGCACCGTGGCCTCCGCGCGGATGGTGGACGCAGGATCCGCTCGCCTGCAGGACCGCGCGTTCTCGCCCGTGGAGGTGGACCGCGTGCAGATCGCCCGGCACATCGACAAGCTGTTCCGCCTGTGCGTAACGGGGCCGCTCCCCGGCACGGTGCTGCGCTTCCAGGAGTACGACCGCACGGGCGCGGAGATGGCAGGCGGCCCGTACACGGGCGAGGGCGACCGCGAGACGCTGGGCGTGTGCACCACGGACCGCAACGGCAACTACGTGTTCCGCTTTCAGCGCACGCTGGCGCAGCGCTTCGACGAGGCGGACGTGGACACGGCCGCGGGCGAGGACGAGCTGGTGCAGAGCGCGCCCGACGTGATCGTGCAGGTGCTGGATCCCATGGCCCCCGGCGGCGTGCGGTGGGAGAGCGCGCCGTACTGGAACGTGCCCCTGCGCAAGCGCATCAACATCTGCGTCCCCGGCGCGTCGCCCCAGTCCGCCTGCCAGGGGCAGAACGCCATCCAGTCCATCGGCAGCATCGCCATCGGCGCACCCGTGTCGCCCCCGCCCCCGGGGTTCCCCGTCCCCACGGCGCGGGTGGGCTACGGCAACACGCTCAACGCGGACGGGCGCGTCACGGCCGGCAACGCGCAGGGGCCCATCACCCAGTGCGCGGCGTGGACGGGGCGGCTGGACCTGTACGCGTGCTTCCTGGACCTGCCCGTGCGGCGCTACACGATCCGCTACCGGCGGGCCGGCGACGCGGGGTGGAGCTTCTACACGGAGACGCTGCGCCACAACAAGGTCGCCCACGTGGCGGACCCCACGTACCAGGGGCACATCGTGGGGCCCAGCGTCGCCTTCAGCGTGGACCCCGAGGGGCTGCCCCTGGGCGCGTACGCCTCGTACGAGAACATCGAGAAGGACCTGGACTGGGTGGCCGCCCACATCACCCGCAAGGCGCAGATCGACACGGGGATGCTGGTGCCCGGCGCAGGGATGGTGCAGCTGTGGATCGAGGGATACGACGCGGCCGGCGTGCGGCTGGCGGAAGACTCGCTCACGCTGTTCATCGACAACCGCCACCCGCACGTGGACATCGCGTCCGTGTCCATGGCGGCCGCGGGCGCAGGACAGCCGCCGCAGTCCGGCGGGGACTGCGCCCTGTTCACACTGCCCTCGCCCAACGCGCCGCTCACGGTGCGCTGGCGCGCGGACGACGACGAGGGCTCGCTGGCCTCGTACGGCCTGGGGGTGCAGCGGGGCAACGCGGGCGGGCTGCCGGTGACGGGCACGGGGGGCGCGATCTCGGGCGCGTACGTGCACGGAAGCGCGCTGGCGTGCACACCCTTCCACGGCACGGGCGACCAGCTCACGGCGGACGCCGATGGCTACGTGGTGACGGAAGTGTCGCCCGCGAGCGGGAACTGGCTGCCGGCGGGGGTGCCGTTCTGCACCTTTGCCGTGCAGGTGGGCGCCAGCATGCGGGTCACGGACGGGCACCACGCCAACGTGGCGTACGGGCCCGCGCAGTACCTGCTGGGCATCCAGGCGTGAGCGAGGCGTACGCGCTGGCGCTGGGGATCCTGGCCGTCTGGCGCGTCACGCACCTGCTGGCGCTGGAGGATGGGCCCTGGAACGCGGCGGCGCGCCTGCGCCGCCGCGCGGGGACGGGGTTCTGGGGCGGTCTGGTGGGATGCTTCTACTGCCTGAGCCTGTGGATGGCGGCCCCCGCGGCCGCCGTCCTGGCGCGGGACTGGGTGGAGGGGCTCCTGCTGTGGCCCGCCCTCTCCGGCGGCGCCATCCTGCTCCAGCGCGCCACGGCGCCGCCTTCCGCGGCGCTGTACCACGAAGACCCGGAGGAGACACCATGAGCTGCTGTGGAGGAAAGCGGGCGGCCGCCTGGCCGGTCCCCATGCCGCACGTCGGGGCGGGCGAGGGGGAGGTCACCGTTCCCGCGCCGCGCCCGTCCGCCGTCCCGTTCGAGTACACGGGGCGCACGGCGCTGACCATGCGGGGCGCCATCACGGGCCGCAGCTACCGCTTCGCCGCGCCGGGCGA
>DATING010000259.1:0-2013 GCA_035474555.1 Longimicrobium sp.
CGCGGTCCGGGGTGCGGGCCTCCAGCGCGTCCGCGGCCTCCGCGCCCGTGCGCGCCACGACGGCGCGGCGGTGCTCGAACGCCCTGCGCCCCGCCTGCAGCGTCCACGCGACGTCGCACAGCGCCTGCTCCGGGTGCGCGCGCAGGTGCGCCGACAGCCGGTCCGTGGCCGCGTCCAGCGCCGCCGGCGTGCGGGCGGAGAGCGTCAGCAGGTGCCAGGGGCGCGCGACGACGGAGGGCCGCGGCGCGGGCGCCTGCTCCAGCACCACGTGCGCGTTCGTCCCGCCCATGCCGAACGACGAGACGCCCGCCCGGCGCGGCGTGCTTCCGTCCCCCGGCCACGGGCGAAGCGCCGCGTTCACGTAGAAGGGCGATGCGGCGAAGTCGATGCGGGGGTTGGGCGCCGTGAAGTGCAGCGACGGCGGGATCTCGCCGTGCTCCAGCGACAGCACCGTCTTGATGAACCCCGCCGCGCCGGATGCCGCGTCCAGGTGCCCGATGCTCGCCTTGACGGAGCCCAGCGCCACGGACTGCCGCGGCGGCGCGGCGCCGAACGCCCGTGTGAGGGCGCTCACCTCCACGGGGTCGCCGAGCTCCGTGCCGCTGCCGTGCGCCTCCACGTACCCCACCGTCGCCGGGTCCACGCCGCCCACGGCCAGGGCTTCCTGGATGACGGACGCCTGCCCGTCCACGCTGGGGGCCGTGAAGCCCACCTTGCGCGAGCCGTCGTTGTTGATGGCGCTGCCGCGGACCACGGCGCGGATGGTGTCCCCGTCCTCCAGCGCGTCGCCGAGGCGCTTGAGGACCACGAGGCCGATGCCGTTGCCGCCCACGGTCCCCGCCGCCTGCGCGTCGAAGGCGCGGCAGTACCCGTCCGGGGACGAGATCCCCCCCGGCGTGTAGCGGTAGCCGGCCCGCTGCTCGTCGGACACGGACACGCCGCCCGCCACGGCCACGTCGCACTCGCCGGAGATGAGCGCCTGGCACGCCAGGTGGATGGCCACGAGCCCCGTGGAGCACCCCGTCTGCACGTTGAGCGCGGGGCCGCGCAGGTTCAGGCGATGGGCGGCGCGGGTGGCCAGGAAGTCCTTGCCGTTGCCCAGCATCGCCTGGAAGGTGCCGACGGCCTCCACCACCTCGGGATTGGACAGGACGTTGCGGAACAGGTAGTAGCTGGTGGAGGAGCCCGCGTAGACGCCCACGGTGCCGCCCGCGCTACCGGGGTCGTAGCCCGCGTTCTCCAGCGCCTCCCACGCCGTTTCCATGAAGACGCGGTGCTGCGGATCCATCACCTCCGCCTCTCGCGGGGTGTATCCGAAGAAGCCGGCGTCGAAGAGGTCGGCCCCCTCCAGCACGCCGCCCGCGCCCACGAAGTCCTTGTCGTGGCGGCGCGCCGGGTCCACGCCCGCCGCCCGCAGCTCGTCGTCGCTGAAGAAGGTGACGGCGTGCACCCCCTCGCGCAGGTTGCTCCAGAACGCATCCACGTCCGCGGCGCGGGGAAAGCGGCCCGCCATCCCGATGACCGCGATGGCGGTGTCCTGCCCCGCGTCCGCCTGGCCCATGTCCATCATTCGTCCGCTCCGGTGGTGTGTGGGTGCCGCCGATCCGCTCCGCCCCGCCGCGCGCCGCTCCGGGCCCGCCGCAGGGCGGCCCGGTCCAGCCCTTCCGTGGGCGCCGCCTCTTCCTCCGCCGCGCCCAGGTGCTCCGCCAGCGCCGCCACCGTGGGATGGCGGAACAGTTCCACGATGGCGATGTCCCGCCCCAGCGCTTCCCGCAGCCGCGCGTGCACCCGCGCCAGCAGCAGCGAGTGCCCGCCGATGTCGAAGAATCCGTCCTCGCGCCCCACCCGCTCCACCCCCAGCACCTCGCACCAGATGGCGGCCACCTGCGCCTCCAGCCCCTCGCGCGGGGGGGCGGACGGCGCGTGGGCGTGCCCCTGCACGGGGACCGCCAGGGCGCGCACGTCCAGCTTGCCGTTGGGCGTCAGGGGGATGTGGGCCACGGGGACGAACGC
>DATING010000260.1:0-7796 GCA_035474555.1 Longimicrobium sp.
TCCTCGAGCGTGCCGAGGTACGCCATACCGGAATGACTGTCTGTCATGCTCGCCGGGGCCGGCCATCGCAGATCATCGCCACCCGATCGCGTCCGTTGCGGACTCTGCCCTGTCACGGGTGCCGGAAAGAGAGCGTGGAGACGGCAAGGATGGCACGATTCGCCACGCCCGCCCGCGATCGGCCCTCTCGCACAACGCGTCGTCCCATTCCCGCCCATCCTCCCTGCCGACGGACGCAGCTTGCACCTACCGCTGGCCAGCGGACCGGGGCGCGACCGCGCTCCCGAGACGGCACATCGACCGGGATGGATACGATGATCAAGAAGCTCAAGCTGGACGTGGACGCGCTCGCGGTAGAGTCGTTCCCCACGAGCGAGGGCGCGGGCGAGCTGCGCGGAACGGTGCGGGGCCACGTCAGCTACCTGATCCCCGAGTGCCCGGACATGCAGACGGTGCTGCCCCTGGGCGCCTGCAGCACCCGGTGCACGGCGACCACCAGGGACACCGTCCTGGACTGCACCTTCAGCTGCAACTAGTCCGGCGCGTGCGGCATCCTCGATCTCCCTCCCCCACGCCGTTCGTGGGGGAGGGTCGGGAGGGTCGCCCGCTCCCGCGCGGGGTCTCCGCCGCCCGCCCGCCGTTGCAGGCTGTCCCCTGTAACCTGTCCCCTGTAACCCGCAGTTCCCCCCCGCCCGTTGACGCCTCTCCATCCAGCACGGTACCTTAGCGGTTTGCCTTACGTCCGGCCCACACGCCGCAGGAACCCCGCGGCCGCCCCATGGACCGGGGAATGGAATTGAAGTCGGAGCCGTGCCCCATCCCCTGCTGATCGACAGCTTTCAGACCGTGCCCGCGTTCCGCGCGCTGGCCGCGGCCCTTCCGCGCGCCGGCGAGCGCGCGCTGGCCACGGGGCTGGCGGGCGCGTCGCCCATGACGCTGCTGGCCGCGCTGCACCGCGTTCGCCCCGAGCGGATGTGGCTCCTCGTCACGTCCGGACCCGAGGACGCGGAGCAGGCCACCAGCGACCTGGAGGCCATGCTGGGCGAGGCCGGCATCTTTCTCTACCCCCAGCGCGAGTCGCTGCCGTACGAGGAGGGCGAGCCGCACCTGGAGATCGGCGGCGCGCGCGTGGAAGCGCTGGAGGCCCTGCTCAGCGGCCGCGCCCGATTGATGATCACCACCGCGCGGGCCATGCAGGAGCTGTCGCCCGCCGTGCACGGCCTGCGCGACCTGCGGCTGGAGATCAAGCAGGGCGACGTCCTTCGCCTCCCTGAGCTGTCCGGCCGGCTGGAGGAGATGGGCTTCGAGCGCGTGGCCACCGTCGAAGAGGTGGGCCAGTTCGCCCTGCGCGGCGGCATCGTGGACGTGTTCGGGTTCGGCACGCCGGAGCCGGCGCGCATCGAGCTGCTGGGCGACGAGGTGGAGAGCATCCGCTTCTTCGACATCCTGACCCAGCTCTCCGTCCGCGCCGTGGACCACCTGCAGCTGCTCCCCGTGGACCTCAAGTCCGCGGACGGCATCTCCGGCGACGGGCGCCCCGCGTCCGAGCACGAGGCGCCGTCGGCCGACGGCGAGCGGCGGTCGCTGCTGGACTACATCCCCGAGGACACCGTCGTCGTGCACCTGCACGGCGGGCAGACGCGCCAGGAACTGGAGCGCACCTGGGCCGAGGTGCAGCGCCTGCACGAGGCGGAATCGAAGCGCGGCACCCGCCCCGAGCCCCCCGCCCGCCTCTTCTTTCCCCCGGCGGACGCGGAAAACCGGCTCGCGGCCTTTCCGCAGCTGTTCGTGGAAGACGCGGGGTCGCAGCAGGTGGCCAACGTGGCGCGGTTCCAGGCCCTGCCGCCGGAGCCCATCGACCGCGACATGGGACGGCTGGGCGAGGTGCTCAAGACGGCGTCGGGACGGGGCGAGCGCACGCTCATCCTGTGCGACAACCAGGGGCAGCTGGAGCGCCTGCAGGAGCTGCTGGACGAGCTCAAGGTCGCGCGGACGGTGGAGATGGGGATCGGCTCGCTCACGGGCGGGTTCTTCCTGGCGGACGGCGAGCCGCCGTTCCGGGTGCTCACGGACCACGAGATCTTTCGCCGCTCGCGCCGCATCCGCCGCCGCCGCCGCTTTCGCGGGGGCGCGGCGCTGGAGAGCGTGGCCGCGCTCAAGCCGGGCGACTACGTGGTGCACATGGACCACGGCATCGGCCAGTTCCGGCGGATGGAGCGCGTCCGCGTGGGCGAAGAGGAGTTCGAGACGCTGGTGATCGAGTACGCCGGCGGCGAGCTGCTGCGCGTGCCCGTGCACCGGGTGGACCTGATCGAGCGCTACGTCAGCGACAGCGACCGCGACGACGATTCGCCGCCGCCCAAGGTGCACCGCATTGGCGGCAAGGACTGGTCGCGGGCCAAGGGCAAGACGCAGAAGGCCATCCAGGAGATGACGGCCGAGCTGCTGGAATTGTACGCGGCGCGGCAGGCGGAAAAGGGCTACTCGTTCGCCCCGGACACCCGGTGGCAGCGGGAGATGGAATCGGCGTTCCTGTTCGAGGACACGCCGGACCAGCGGCAGGCCACGGAGGACGTGAAGCGCGACATGGAGTCGCCCCGCCCCATGGACCGCCTGATCTGCGGCGACGTGGGCTACGGCAAGACGGAGGTCGCCATCCGCGCCGCCTTCAAGGCCGTGCAGGAGGGCAAGCAGGTCGCCGTCCTCGTCCCCACGACGATTCTCGCCGAGCAGCACCTGCACACCTTCAGCGAGCGGCTGGCGGACTTCCCCGTCAAGATTGAGGCGCTCAGCCGCTTTCGCACCGCCAAGGAGCAGGCGAGCGTCGTGGAGCGGCTGGCGAACGGCGACGTGGACATCGTCATCGCCACGCACCGTCTCCTTTCCTCCGACGTCAAGTTCCGCGACCTGGGGCTGATGGTGGTGGATGAAGAGCAGCGGTTCGGCGTAAAGCACAAGGAAGTGCTCAAGCAGCTGCGCCGGACGGTGGACGTGCTGACGCTGACGGCCACGCCCATCCCGCGCACCCTGCACTTCAGCCTGCTGGGGCTGCGCGACATGACGCTCATCCAGACGCCGCCGCGTGACCGCCAGCCCGTCATCACCCACGTGCTCCCGTGGACGGACGCCATCCTGGAAGATGCCATCCGCCGCGAGCTGGACCGCGGCGGGCAGGTGTTCTTCGTCCACAACCGGGTAGAGACCATCGGCGCCATCGCGCAGCGGGTGCAGAAGCTCGTCCCCGACGCCGCCATCGGCGTGGCGCACGGGCAGATGCGGGAAAAGGAGCTGGAGGACGTGATGACGGACTTCCTGGACGGGGAGCTCGACATCCTGTGCGCCACGGCCATCATCGAGAGCGGCCTGGACGTGCCCCGCGCCAACACGCTCATCGTGAACCGCGCGGACCACTTCGGCCTGAGCCAGCTGTACCAGATCCGCGGCCGCGTGGGACGCAGCCATCACCGCGCGTACTGCTACCTGCTCGTCCCGGACGAGATCCAGGAGGACGCGGAAAAGCGGCTGCGGGTGCTGGAGCACTACACGGAGCTGGGCAGCGGCTACCGCATCGCCCTCAAGGACCTGGAGCTGCGCGGCGCGGGCAACATCCTGGGCCAGCAGCAGTCGGGCTTCGTGCACGCGGTCGGCCTGGACACGTACCTGCGCCTGCTGGAAGACACCATCAAGCAGATGAAGGGCAACGGCAAGGCGCCCGAGAAGCGGCTCGCCGAGGCGTCGGTGGACGGCACGGCCCTCATCCCCGACAGCTACATCCCGGACGAGGCGCAGAAGCTCAACTTCTACCGCCGCCTGAGCCGCGAGGAGCACTTGAGCGGCATCGACGCCGTGCGCCGCGAGCTGCGCGACCGCTTTGGCCCGGCGCCGGAAGAGGTGGAAACGCTGCTGGGGACGGCCGCGCTGCGCCTGCTGGGCGGCGAGCTGGGGATCGAGCGCATCCTGGTGCGCCCCTGGGACGTGCGGATCAACTTCCGGCAGGGCGTGGTGCCGCGGATGCAGGCGCTGCAAAAGGCCCTGCAGGCGTGGCAGTTCAGCGTGGAGGTGCGCCGCGCGCTTCCCCTGTCGCTCACGCTCACGCGGCACGGCACGGAGCCCATCCTTACGACGCTCGTGGCGGCGCTGCGGGACCTGGCGGCGGACCCGGCAAGGAGTGCCTAGTGCCAAGTGCCTGGTACCAAGTGCCAAGTGACAAGTACCAAGTGCCTAGTAGAAGAACCACCCGCTTGGAACTTGGCACTGGGAACTAGGCACTTCTTTCCCTGTTCAGTGTATCAGCGCGATTCCGTACCTTCGCGTTACAGCAGCACCGCCGGATTCTCCCTTGTTTCAACGCGCCGCGGCCCCTTGGCCCCGGCGTGGCATTTCCCATCAACCCGGTTCCGGAGAACGTGATGAAGTTGTCCCGCTGGGCGCTCGTCGCCGCCCCGCTCGCCCTGGCGGCGTGTGACGGTGGCTTCGGCAGCGCCATGACGTCCCACACCGACGTGGTGGCCAAGGCCGCCGGCAAAGAGCTGAAGGTGGAAGACGCCGCCCAGCTGCTGGCCGCCAACCCGCAGATCCCCGAGGACAAGCAGGTGGTGGGCGCCCTGGCCGAGCTGTGGGTGGACTACACCCTGCTGGCCACCGCCGCCGCCGAAGACAGCACGCTGGCCGTGCTGGACCTGGACAAGTTCGCCGAGGACCAGCGCGAGGACCAGACGGTCTTCCGCTACCTGGAGAGCACCGTCCGCACCGACACCAGCCTGAGCGATCAGCAGCTGGAGCAGCTGTGGAACACCGAGGGGCCGGGCGTGGAGGTCAAGGCCCGCCACATCCTGCTCATGCCCAGCGCGCAGGGCGACACCACCACGCCCACGCCGGCGCAGCGCCAGCAGCTCCGCGCCCGCGCCGAGCAGATCCGCGCGCGCGCCGCGGCCGGCGAGGACTTCGCGGCCCTGGCCGCCGAGACCACCGAGGAGCCGGGCGGCAAGGAGCGCGGCGGTGACCTGGGCTGGTTCGGGCGCGGCCGCATGGTGGCCCAGTTCGAAGAGGCCGCCCTCAAGATGCAGCCGGGCCAGGTGAGCCCCGTGGTGGAGACGCCGTTCGGCTACCACGTCATCAAGGTCGAGGACCGCCGCCAGACGCCCATGGCCGAGAACCGCACCGCCTTCCGCCAGCAGGCGGTGCAGCAGCAGCGCCAGAAGGCCGTGACGGCGTACGTGGACTCGCTCAAGAAGTCCAGCAACCTGCAGGTGCTGCCGGAAGCCATCGGTATCGTCAAGGAGCTCGCCGGCGAGGACGACCTGGCCCTGCGCGGCCGGTCCGCCTCGCGCAAGCTGGTGACCTTCCAGGGCGGCGAGCTGAACGCCGGCGAGCTGGCGGAGCTCATGCAGAGCGCCCAGCCGCAGGAGCGCGAGCAGATCAAGACGGCGCAGGAGGAGCAGCTGCGCGGCCTGCTGGAGGACCAGGCCCTGCGCGAGGTGCTGCTGGCCGAGGCGGGCCGCAAGAACTTCACCCTGGCCCCGGCCGTGGTGGACAGCATCAACCGCAACACCCGCGCGGCCGTCCGCGAGCTGCTGCAGATGTCCGGGCTGGCCGGCCGCCAGTTCCCCAAGGGCAAGGCCGGCAACGGCGCCATCCAGGAGGCCGTGCGCAACCTGATGGAGCAGGCCGTGGCGGGGCAGCGTCCCATCCGCCCCCTGGGCAAGCTGGGCTACGCGCTGCGCAAGTACTACGAGGGCGCCAGCGTGAACGACGAGTCGTTCGAGCGCGTGGTGACCCGCATGAAGGCCATCCGCGCGTCGCAGCCGCAGCAGCCCCAGCCGGGCCAGGGCGGCATGCCGGGCGGTCCGCAGGGCCAGCAGATGCCCATGCCGCAGCAGGGCGGCCAGCCGATGCCGCCGCAGGGCCAGCCGGTCCCGCAGCCGCAGCAGCCGCAGCCCGCGCCCACGCCCCAGGGCGCGACGACGGCTCCGTAAGGAAAAGAGTGACAAGTGCTTAGTGCCAAGTGCCAAGGACGGGATTTCTTGCCTGGTACTTGTCACTTGGCACTTGGGACTTGGCACTGGGGTTCTGGAACTTCAGCCCCGGCAACAGGATATAACCGCGCGCGGCCGGGGGCGGCCTTTTGCCCCCGGCCCGCGTTTCTTGCCGGCGGACCCGTTCCGCCGGTGCGAGTGGATCGATACCGGACTTCAATCGTGAACCGCATGCGTACCGCTACCTTCCTGCTGCTTTCGCTCGCCGTCGCGCCCCTGGCGGCGCGGCCCGCACACGCCCAACCCGGCGAGCAGCTGTGGGACGGCGTGGTGGCCGTGGTGGGCGACACCGTGCTGCTGCGCTCGGACCTGGCCCTGTTCCTGGAGCAGGTGCGCGCCAGCGGCCAGACCGTGCCCACCGAGGGCCCCGAGCTGGACCGCTTTCTCCAGGAGATGGTGCAGGAGCGCGTGGGCGACCTGCTCCTGCTGGAAGGCGCCCGCAGCAGCGGCCTGGCCGTGGCCGACGAGGAGATCCAGCTGGCCATCGACCAGCAGATCCGCGACGTGCGCGCGCGCTTTCCCACCGAGGCCGCGTACGCGGCGGCCCTGGCCGAGGCGGGGCGCACCCCGGAAAGCTACCGCGCCGAGCTGTCGCGCCAGTTCGCCGACCAGACGCTCGTGCAGCGCTACATCCGCCAGGCCACGCAGCAGATGGCGCCCCCGGCCGTGAGCGACGCCGAGATCCGCGCCTTTTTCGCGGCCAACCGCGAGCGCTTCGGCACCCGCCCGGCCTCCGTCTCGTTCCAGCAGGTGATCGTGCGTCCCCTGCCGGGCGACTCGGCGCGGGCGGCGGCGCTGCGCACGGCCGAGCAGGCCCTGGCCGAGCTGAACGCGGGCGGCGACTTCGAGGTGCTGGCCCGCCGCTACGGCATGGACGGCACCCGCGAGCGCGGCGGCGACCTGGGCTGGTTTCGCCAGGGGCAGATGGTGCGCTCGTTCGACCAGGTGGTGTTCGCCATGCGGCCGGGACAGACGAGCGGCGTCATCGAGACGGAGTTCGGCTTTCACATCATCAAGCTGGAGCGCACCCGCGGCCCCGAGCGGCAGGCGCGCCACATCCTCATCCGCCCCGTGATCACGCAGGCGGACATCGACCGGGCCCGCACCCGCGCCGACTCCGTGGCCACGGCCATCCGCGCCGGCGCCTCGGCCCCGGACCTGGCGGCGCGCTACGAGACGCCCGACGCCGCGCGTTTCCAGGCCGACGTGCCCCTGGACCGCCTGCCGCCCGCGTTCGTCTCCGCGCTTGACGCGGCGCAGCCGGGCACGGTGGCGGGGCCGCTGCAGGTGGAGAACGGCCCCGACCCGGCGTTCGCCGTGCTGCGCGTCACGGCCCGCCAGACGGCCGGCGAGTACACCCCCGACGACCAGCGCGAGCGCATCGTGGAAGCCATCCGCGAGCAGAAGCTGCTGGAGCGGCTGGTGGAGGACCTGCGCCGCGACACCTACGTCTCGGTGCGGATGTGAGCACGCCGGCGGCCGAGCCGCTGCGGGTGGACGTCCTCCTCCACCGCCTGTGCCTTACCAAGAGCCGGAGCGAGGCCAAGGCGGCGTGCGAGGCGGGGGCGGTGCTGCTGGACGGCCGGCGCGCCCGCCCCAGCGACACAGTGGCGGCAGGGCGAAAGATCGAGGTGAAGTACCCGTCGCGGCTGCTGGAGGTGGAGCTGCTGGAGCTGCCGGGGAAGAGCGTGTCGAAGAAGGCCGCGCGGGACCTGTACCGCGTGCTCAAGGACGAAAAGACGCGCGACGATCCGTTCTGAC
>DATING010000261.1:0-2183 GCA_035474555.1 Longimicrobium sp.
GCACCCCGTTCGACGTGCGCTTCCGCTTCAACATGACCTTCAACGTCCGCTGATCCGCCCGGCGCGATTTGACGGGGGAGGCCGCGGCCGGTAGACTCCGGCGCTTCTTCACGGCCTCCCCTCGATCATCGGGCAGATGGATTCGCTGCAGGTTCTTGCCCCGCTCACGGCTCTGGTCGCCGGCGTTGCCCACGCGCTGGAGCCGGACCACATGGCCGCCGTCACCACCTTTGTGTCGCGCCGCCCGCGCCCGCTGCAGGCCGTGCGCTTCGGGGTGCGCTGGGGCCTCGGCCACTCCGCCGCCATCCT
Source organism: Longimicrobium sp. (assembly GCA_035474555.1). Lineage (GTDB taxonomy): Bacteria > Gemmatimonadota > Gemmatimonadetes > Longimicrobiales > Longimicrobiaceae > Longimicrobium. Next base: position 310 of record DATING010000261.1, read on the forward strand.
GGTGGTGGGCTGCGTGCTGATCGCGCTGGACATTCGCCTGCCGGAGTTGCTGGCGCGCGGGCTGGAGTTCGGCGTGGGGATGATGCTGCTGGGGCTGGGATTGTGGCTGCTGTGGAACGTGCTGCACGAGCGCGCCCACCGCGCCGCGGACGATGGGCACGCGCATGCGCATGCGCACCACCATCACCGCCAGGGCTCGCTGTGGGTGGGGATGGCGCACGGGCTCAGCGGCACGGCACCGCTGGTGGCCGCGCTCTCCGCCACGGTCGCCGGATCGCCCTCCAGCGCCGCGCTCTACCTGCTGCTCTTTGGCGTGGGCACGACGCTCGCGATGGCCCTGTACGCGCTGGTGGCCGGCCTCGTCTTTGACCAGGCGGGGCACCGGGTGCCGGCGCTGGCGGGCTGGCTTCGCGGCGCCACGGCGGTGGGCAGCGCGGCCATCGGCGTGCTGTGGATGGTGAAGGCGGCCGGCGGCGCGGCCTGAGCGCTTTCCGGGCGATCCAACGATGGAACCGACAACAACCTGCGAGGGATGATGAGCGAGGGAACGGTGGAGGGCGGCGAGCGGCCGGTGACGATCCTGGCGAAGAACAACGGCCCCTTCCTGGTGGACGGCCCGTTTCGCCTGGTGGACGCGGACGGCAACGAGTACGACGTGCCGGCCGGCAAAAAGGTGAACCTGTGCCGCTGCGGCGCATCCACCCGCAAGCCGTTCTGCGACGGGACGCACAGCAGGATGGGCTTCGAGGCCGCCGAGCGCGCCGTCCGCGCCGCCGAGGCCGAGGGGCAGACGCCGGGCGCCTGACCGGCTCGCATCATCCCGCAGCACAGGCAGAACCCCTCTCCCGGGCACGATCCGGGGGAGGGGTTCCGCGTTCGGGTCCGCGCGCCAGCGTTGGCGACCTGGGGCGAGCTGGTATGATCCAGGCCAGCCTGTGGCGCGACAGCGCCCGGCGGCGTGGCACTCCGCCGTGACGGACAGTCCGCGCAGGCGGACTTCGTGTGTTCGTTGCGGCGAATTCATTCGCTCTGTCCCGCCGTCCCGGGGATTCCTGGTCTCTCCCTCATCTCGGCTGCCCGCCAGCGGATGAAATCAATAATCATTCTTGACAGGCGTGATCCGAGGGGGTAGCATGCTCCTCATGCGCACACGCCCTGCCGCCCGCCATCGGTGTAGTCCGTGCCGGCTCCCCGCGGGGAGCGGGGCGGCGACGGCGGCGCGCGCATAGACGCGGCGCTGCACTGGCCGGGGCTCCGTCCCCGGCGGCGATCACCGCCCGGTCCGCTGTTCAGGCGTGCCGGGCGTCTTTTATATCCACCAGGCAGACCACACCCGCACCGGGAGCTGAGATCCATGTCGACGACGACCCCCTCCGCCAGCACGCCCATCGAGCAGCGCGGCTACGCACAGCCGGACGCGCTCGTCTCCACGCAGTGGGTGGCGGACCACCTGGACGACCCGTCCGTGCGCATCGTGGAAAGCAACGAGGACGTGCTGCTGTACGACGTGGGGCACATCCCCGGCGCCGTGAAGATCGACTGGCACACGGACCTGCAGGACCCCTTCATGCGCGACTACCTGGACGCCGAGGCGTTCGCGCGGCTCATGGGGGAAAAGGGGATCTCGCCGGAGACCACCGTCGTCTTTTACGGCGACAAGAACAACTGGTGGGCCACGTACGCGCTGTGGGTGTTCCGCCTGTTTGGCCACGACCGCGTGAAGGTGATGGACGGCGGCCGCAAGAAGTGGGATGCCGAGGGGCGCGAGATGCAGACGGACCTGCCGTCGTATCCCGCGGCGAGCTACCCCGTGCCCCAGCGCGACGACGAGAAGATCCGCGCGTTTCGCGAGGACGTGCTGGCCCACGTACAGC
>DATING010000262.1:0-3483 GCA_035474555.1 Longimicrobium sp.
ATCCATGGGCGCGAACGTCTGGCGGCCTGCTGCTGGGCGGTCATGGCTACGCTTGTACGTGGGGAGTGGGCTCGCCGTGGTGGCGCGGGCGGGCGTGTTCACCGCCTCATCCCGCGTCTTTTCTCCGTGGGGGGTTCAGGCCGTTCCCGGGGTGCCCGAGCGCGGGGCCGTCGGCCGCCGAGCTCCAGGCGTAGATGGCTCGGATTCCGGCGGGCTCCAGCGGTGCCCTCCTCGTGTCGTGAACGACTACGAAGGTGGTGGCCCCGGCGTGGAGCGCCGTGGCAGCCGACGGACCCCCGCGCTCGTCATCCAGCTGGTCGCGGACCCGTCCCCACGCCTGGAGAAGTGGCAGTCCGGTCCGTCCCATCGTGCGGACGGTCCGTTGCACCGCGGTGCCGGAATGGGGGCTGGTGCCGGGCGGGGGCGGATGCGCCGCCGCGAAGTCGGACAGCGATCCGGTGCGGGCGGAGACCGGGTCCGCCCTGCGCAGCTCCGCCGCGACCGCGAACCCGGACGACGGGGTGGGCCGGAATCGCAGGACAGCCGTGGCCGGCGACGTGGTCAGCCCCAGCCGGCGGGCGAGTGCGGCCGCTCGGGCGGCATCGCGCGCGGCGGGCCGCCACGCACCGGATACGGGTACGTCGACGGGTTCATCCATGTGGGCGGGCAGGGAACGGGTTCACGCGGCGCTCGCGAACAGGTCGGGGAGCTGAGGCGGCCGATCGCCGAGCCATGCCTTCAGCGCCGCCTGCATCCTGCCGATCCCGGCGGCGCCATCGGTGACGCGGACGTGGCCCGGGAACAAGCCCTCGACGCCGATCTGATAGGTCCTGCCCAGGGCCAGGTATGCCTCACCCGCCTCCTCCTCGAACACCGAGAGCGAGACGCTGCTGGCCCGCCCCCGCAGCTGCCTGGCGCGGTCGGGCGTCATTCTGCGGTCGTATGGCAGGATGGGCGTGTCCGGCCGGATCAGCCCGTGCTCGGCGGAGAGGATGCGCACCCCGACGTCCGGTGGCCACGCGCCCCGCGCGAGGAGCCCCTTGCAGATGCGGAACAGGTTGCCGTCGTAGACGTGCCACGCCGGCAGCGGGACCGTTCCCCGCCTCTTTCGTTCCGAACACGAGAGGACGAGCAGCCGGCGGTCCGCCCTTCCGCGGCCGCAGCCGTCCCGGCACCAGCGCGCGAAGTCGAAGCTCGGATCGTACGCTGCGCGGCACCGCTCGCAGCGCGGCTCGTCGGACCACAGGACCCGCCCCTCCTTCCAGAGGAAGCGTCCCCCCGCGGGACCCGGAATAGTCCGCGGCGCGGGCCGGCCCACGGCGGGACCCGGCCGGCAGAGCCGGGCCAGCGTCGGATCGCAGAGACTCGGGCGACCTGGGAACCTTTCGTTCGGGGGGGCGTTCACCAGGCGGCCGCGGCGCCCGCGCCGGCCAGGACCGGTTCGTCCTCCCCGCAGAGGGCGAGCGGCAGCGAGGACGCGCTGATCGCGCGGGCGCGGAGCTGGGCCGCGACGTGCTGCAGCGACCCGATCGCGTACTCGACCTGTTGCGCCGCACGCTCCAGGCGCGCGGACTCGTTGTCCCCTCCGCGCCCTCCGTCAACTCGATCACCAGGAAGTCCGCGAGTGCGTCTCCGGAGGCGTGTCGACGGGCGGCGGCGTACGTAAGCGTGGGGGCGGCGAAAAGCGGGCAGGCGGACGCGTACGCCTGAAGCGCGGCGGCGGCTGCGACCTGGGCCGGGGCCGCCGAAGCGGGCGTCGGTGTGGCGATCATGGGCTGCGATGCTCCCGTTCTGGGGGCGGAGCGAGCCACCGGAACGTGGAGCGCGGTGGCGTGCGCACCTCCTTTTCTCCCTGCGGGGGTCAAAACGGGCGCGGCCCGCACCCGGGAGGGGGATGCGGGCCGCGCGGCGCAGACGTCGGAGGAAGTGGGGAGGGCCGGTTTCCACCGCGCCGTCGCTTGAGGCAATTGCGGCCGCGGAGGGCTGCGGAATGGGTGGAGAACAGGAAGGCTCAGGCGCTTCTAAATGCGAAGTTGGTAGCCAAGACCCACGTGGAGCCGCAATCCGCTGAGGTCGATCTCCACTGGCTCGGCACCGAGGGTGCCATCCCCGGACGGGCGGCCGAGGCGGGACGGGTACGGGTTCCGATTCTGGTCGCGCACGGCGGCATCGACGTCCGTGCCAGTGACAGCCAGTTCCCCAGGCGCAACATACTCGTAGCCTACACGTGCGGTGATCCCAAGTCCGGATCGTACCTGCCGCCCTCCCTGGACGAACACACCCGCGCCCCAGGTGGTGAACGCGCCGGAAAAGCCGCCGTTCGCCACGGACGCATTGCCGGATGGCCCCACGATGGCCGCGGCCTGCTCACTGCGATACCGCACATGCAGAGCACCCGCCGAGCCGCCGAAACCCACACTCCACGCCCCCACGCTGCGATCGAAGCTCGGCACGAGCATCAATCGTCCCGCCTCAAGGAGTTCGTCCCTCCCGCCGCTGCTGCCTTGGGAAAACTCAGTGCTGTAGGCCGCCTCGGTCCGGTCGTAGCCCAGGTGCACCGCAAGTCCGACGGTTCTCTCAGCCGAGCCGTCGGCTCGAACGCCCGACCCGAACGGCAGGGCCGCGCCAATCTCCACGGCGGCGCTCACCCCGCCACCGAAACCATCATCACCGTCCACGGCGCGTGCCACGCCACGCCGAAACACCGGGTCAGCCGCGAGCGCCGCGCCAGCGGTTTCGGCTGCCTGATACGCCTGAAATGCTTCGCTGAGCTGCTCGGCCGCAGGCCGCACGTATCCACCCAGTACCCGGACCTGCAACGCCGGACGCAGACCGGACTGGGCAGCGAGTGACGCAGGAGTGAGGACGGCACCAGCAATCACGAACCAGGCGCGACGACTGTGGATCATGGACAACCCCGATCAGAAGTGGAGTTCGATGCCCAGCGAGGGCAGGAATGGAATCGAACGATCATAGGAATCATCCAGCGGCTCAGGCCGGAAGCCGTAGTCGTAGTATGCGGCCGGATTCAGGCGCAGCATGGTCCGGTCATTCAGCGCGTTCAGCAGCTGGAACCGGGCCGTATACGCGATGCCGCTCATCCGGCCGGACTTTTCCAGTCCGAGATCCAGCCGCCGGGATCTCGCGAACCGGCGGCTGTTCGTCTCGCCGCGGATGTAGTTGCGCCTGACCAGCCGCTCGCCGTCTGGCCCCAGCGGAAGAAGCACGGTGCCGAGCACGGGCGTGTACGGGAGCCCGCTCCTCAAGGAAAACGCCGAGTTCAACCGCCAGCCTCGGCCAATCCCCACGGAGCCGAGCGCCTTCAGCGCGTGCGGCGTGTCCCAGTCCGGCGGAACCTCCGCTCCCGAGAAGTTCACGCGGGTCCGCGTGAACGTATACGCGACCTGTGCGTCGAACCGGGTGCCGGCGCGCGAAAGCAGTACCTCGATTCCGCTGCTCCCTCCGGTGCCGAAGCGAAACGTG
>DATING010000263.1:0-1842 GCA_035474555.1 Longimicrobium sp.
GCGGGCACGTCCGCAGGGGGGGACGGTGTCGACGTAGCCGCGCACCCGGCCAGGGCGAGCGCGACGAGGGGAGACAGGAGCCGGGGCGGAAGGAGGCGCGTCATGGGGATGCGAGAGCGGTGGTCGGGGTGCGCCGAAATCCGGCGCGCGAAGGATCGTCTACCGCGCCGCGGGGACGGGCGCGGCGGGGTTTACCTGCTCGTTGATCTCCGCCAGGCGCAGTGCCAGGTCCAGCTGCTTCTGAAAGTGCTCCGGCGGCGGCGCGATGCCGGGAAACACGCTGTCCCGGTGCGTGAGCGACTTCTGCCGCGCGGCGTAGCGCACGGTGGGATAGCCCCGCACGCCCGCGCCGGCGAAGCGCTGCAGCGCGTCGATCACCGGAGACGCCTGCAGGCGGGCTTCCAGCGCGGGGTCGTCCGCCGTGATGCGCCAGGTCTCCTCGCGAGACAGGATCTGCCCCATGCTGTGCATCCCGAAAGTCACGCTCCAGTCGCTGGCCCCCGGCACATCCTGCAGCGCCACCTCAAACGCGTTGTACCGGGACGACCGGTCCGCCGACCCCGAGCTGAACTCGTTTTGCGGGGCCACGCCGGGGATGGCCGTCGCGTGTACCGTGCGCCCGCGGTACGCGCCGGTCAGCCAGCCGCTCGTGAGCGAATCGGTGGAGAACGTGCCGCCGATCACGGGCACCAGGGGCTTCAGCGCCCGTGCGAACTTGTTGCCCGTAAAGCGGGCCATCACCCGCGAGACGGCGAACACGATCACCATCAGGATGATGAAGTAGAACACGCCCGGAAAGATGTCGCTCATCGTCCACCTGCGCGGAACGTCGCTCGTGCGTGCATGCGCCTCCTGGGGGATGGGGTGCGCCGGCTGCTACGGCATCAGCCCGCGGTGCAAAGGATGGGTGCGGCGGCGCCCGGAAACAAGCAAAATCGCGAGCCTGCGCACGTCCACGGACGCGCAGGCAGCCGCGCAGGGGTCCACGGCTGCCCGCGCGGGCTCAGGCGACGGCGAGGGGCGGACCCGCATCGATCGTCAGGAAGGGCATGTTCATCTGCAGAAACGCGATGAACCCGGAGTCCGGCCCCAGCTGCGAGCTCTGCCAGCACCACACCCAGACCAGGTAGCGCGAGCCGGGCACCATGTTCAGCAGTGCGGGGCCCAGCGGCACGGTCCCGAACCCGAACGCGGGCGAGGCGGCGTCCGCGATGCGCCCGCTCCCCTTGGCGCCGGCGAACTGCGTCATGCCGGCCAGGCTCCAGAGCACCGGCTGGCGCGACATCGTCGGCTGGGGCTGGGCATCGGTGAAGATGGTGATCCCCAGCCCGCCCCGGCTGCGGCCGAACGGCAGGTTCTTGAAGGCGTTCCAGTTCCAGTCGTAGCTGCCCTGGGGCGTGATGGCCGCGAGCACCGGCTGGTCCACCGTCAGGTACACGCCGATCCCCGCTGCGGAAAAGCCACGTTCGTCGGGGATGGTGATCACCTTTCCATCCACGCGCGCGCCGAACGCGACGCCGTTGCCGTGCGCCCACTCCCGGTCGTACACGGGGGAGATGACGCGGCTACCGGTCGGGATGCGGTAGTCGAAGGCGTGGCGGGGGCCCGCCAGGTCCACGCGCACACGCTCCGTCATGTGCTTCTGCAGCTGGCGCCGCGTGGCGAACCCGCCAAAGTCGCGGATGGCGTCGCGCCGGTGCTCGGTCTCTTCGGCCGCGTCCTCATCGTCGTACATCTCGGCGACGTGGCGCTCGGCTTCCGTCGCCGCGTGGGCGGAGATGAGCTCCGTGTCGCGCGGCTCGTCCTCCTCGGCCAGGGCGATGCGCTCGATGGCCACACGCG
>DATING010000264.1:0-2102 GCA_035474555.1 Longimicrobium sp.
TCGAGGCGGCGGCGTGCGGATGCCCCGTCATCAGCGACGCGTGGGAAGGGCTGGACGCGTTCTTCGTTCCCGGCGACGAGATCGTCATTGCCCGCGACACGGACGACGTCGTGCGGGCGATGCGGATGACGGACGGGGAGCGCGACGCCGTGGCCCGCCGCGCGCGGGAGCGGACGCTGGACGAGCACACGTCCGCCCGCCGCGCCGCGGAGCTGGAGGCGCTGCTGGACGCGGCGTTCGGCGCGGGCGAGGCGGTGGACGCGGCGGAACCGGCCGAGGCCGCGGAGGCGTGGCGGGCGCGGGAAACCCTGGCGGGAGAAGCCTAGGATGTGGGGCATCGTGCCGGCGGCGGGGGCGGGGAGCCGCATCCAGCCGCTCGCCTTCAGCAAGGAGCTGCTCCCCGTGGGCAGCCGCATCGACGAGGGCGTGGAGCGGCCCAAGGCCGTGAGCGAGTACCTGGTGGAGCGGATGATCCGGGGCGGGGCGGACAAGATCTGCTTCGTCATCTCCCCCGGGAAATCCGACATCGTGCAGTACTACGGCGGCGGGTTCGGCTCGGCCCACGTGTGCTACGCCGTACAGCCCAAACCGGCGGGGCTGTGCGATTCCATCTTCCGCGTCCTCCCCCTCGTCCCCCCCGCGGAGGACGTGCTGGTGGGGCTGCCGGACACGGTCTGGTTCCCGGAAGACGGGCTGTGCGCGCTCCCGGACGGCATGCTCTCGTTTCTCCTCTTCCCCGTGGAGCGCCCCGAGTTCTTCGACGCGGTGGTGACGGACGAGGAGGGGAAGGTGCTGGAGATCCAGGTGAAGCAGCCGGGCGCGGCCACGCACTGGGTGTGGGGCGCCTTCAAGCTCCCCGGCTGGACGCTGGGCGAGCTGCACGAACTGTGGCTGGAGCGGGGAAAGCAGGACGAGTACATCGGCACGCTGGTGAACGCGTGGCTCGCGCGCGGCGGCGTGGCCCGCGGCGTGCGCGCGGGCGAGGCGTACGTGGACGTGGGAACGCTGCACGGCTACCGCGAGGCCATCGCGGTGCTCAGCGAGCGCCCCGCGTCCGAGGGCGGGCCGTCGCCGCTGGCGGCCGCCAGCCCGTCGTGGGAACCGCATCATCCGGCCGGCGTCGCGCTCTCGTGACCGGCCCTGAACCGAACATCCCGGAGGCATCGTTGATCTCGCCCCTTCCCGACGCCGGGCAGGAGTACGGCACCGAGCAGATCCAGCGCCGCGTGCAGGAGCTGCAGCCCTGGTTCCACAACCTGGACCTGCGCGGCGTGCGCACGGCGCCGGACCATTTCCTGGGCGACTACCCGTCCATCAAGTGGGTGAACTTTGCCCACGCCATCCCCACCGACCTCTCGGGGAAGACGGTGCTGGACATCGGCTGCAACGCCGGGTTCTACAGCATGGAGATGAAGCGGCGCGGGGCGTCGCGCGTGGTCGGCATCGACAGCGAGGACCTGTACCTGGAGCAGGCCCGCTTCGCCGCGCAGGTGAACGGGCTGGACATCGAGTTCCGCAAGATGTCGGTGTACGACGTGGCGCAGCTGGGCGAGACGTTCGACTTCGTCATCTTCATGGGCGTGCTGTACCACCTGCGCCACCCGCTGCTCGCCCTGGACCTGCTGCGCGAGCACGTCGTCGGCGACCTGATGCTGTTCCAGAGCATGCAGCGCGGATCGGCGGAAGTGGACCCCGTGCGCGAGGACTACGACTTCTGGCAGCAGGACCACTTCGACAGCCCCGGCTACCCGAAGATGGCCTTTATCGAGCACCGCTACTGCAACGATCCAACGAACTGGTGGGTGCCCAACGCGGCCGGCACCGAAGCCATGCTGCGCAGCGCCGGCTTTGAGATCGTGCAGCACGCGGAGCAGGAGGTCTACCTGTGCCGCCGCGGGCGCATCACCGACGGTGAGCCGCGCGCGGTGTACCCGTCACGGGGAGGCGGCGGCCGGTGATCGAAGCGGTGATGGTCTGGAACGAGCCCAACAACACGTCGCACTGGGACTTCGGCATCGATCCGGGCTGGCACACCTTCGCGCGGATGGCGCGTGCGGCCGGCGAGGCCATCCGGGCGGAGAACGCGGGCGTGAAGCGCGTGC
>DATING010000265.1:0-3397 GCA_035474555.1 Longimicrobium sp.
GGGGCGTGCGCAATGCGCTCGCCCCCCGCGTAGACGTTGAACCCCGGATCGCGGACGAATCCCGCGAGCGTCATCCCCACCTGCTCCGCCAGCGCCACGGCCAGGCTGCTGGGCGCGGACACCCCCGCCAGCACCGGCACCCCCGCGCGCGCGGCCTTTTGCACCAGCTCAAAGCTCAGCCTGCCGCTCACCAGCACGATCGATTCCGCCAGCGGCAGCTCCCCCCCCAGCAGCGCCGCGCCCACCAGCTTGTCCAGCGCGTTGTGGCGCCCCACGTCCTCGCGCACGCGCACCATCGCGCCGTCCGCCGTGAACTGCGCCGCGCCGTGCAGCCCACCCGTCCGCTCGAACACCCGCTGCGCCTCCCGCAGCTTCGCGGGGAGCGACACGAGCAGCGCCGCGTCCACCACGGGCCCGCCGGTGATGCGCGCACAGGTGGTACCCATCACCGCCTCGATGGATGCCTTGCCGCACACGCCGCAGCTGCTGGTCGTGTAGAAGTTGCGCGACAGCAGGGCCGGATCGAAGTCCGCCCCCGGCGCCAGGTGCACGCTCACGGCGTTGTACTGCTGCGGCCCGTCCGTGCAGTAGCGGATGCGGGCGATGGCATCCGCCCCCTCGATCAACCCCTCGCTGTACAGGAACCCCGCCGCCAGCTCGAAGTCCGCGCCTGGCGTGCGCATGGTGACGGACACCCGCCGCGCGTCCGCGTCCGCGCCCCGCCCCGCGTCCTGCGCCCGGACGATGCGGATCTCCAGCGGCTCCTCCACCGCCAGCAGGTCCTCGCGCGTGCGCCGGACGGCATCCTCCCCCTCCAGGTGGATGCGCTCGATGCGCCGCCGCGCCGTGGCACCGGGGCGCATCCGTCCGCCCTAGACCGCGGCGCCCGTGAGCTGCTCCGCCTGCGCGCGGGCCGTCCGCGGCACCAGGCGCTCGTCCGCGCCCACCACGTCCACCTCGCTCGTGGCGCGCTCCACCGTCACGGGGATCATCTTGGACGACGGCGTGTTGCTCCCCTTGTCGCGGCTGCCCACGGGAACGAGCACGTTGGCCTCCGGAAAGTACGCCGCGGCGCACCCGCGCGGCACGTCGTAGGCGATGGCGCGAAAGCGGGGGGCGATGCGCTCGCGCCCGTCCGCGCCGTGGCTGCGCACGTCCACCCAGTCGTCCGGGGCCAGGCCGCGCTCCGTGATGTCGTCCGGGTGCATCAGGATCACCCGCCGCGCCTGCTTGATGCCGCGGTAGCGGTCGTCCAGGCCGTAGATCGTCGTGTTGTACTGGTCGTGCGAGCGGATGGTGAACAGCCGCAGCTGCCCCTCCGGCAGCCGGATGTCCGGCGTGGGCGTGACGAGGAAGTTGGCGCGCCCCGTCCCCGTGTTCCACTCGCGGTGCGCCGCCGCGTTGCGCAGCACGAATCCGCCCGGCTCGCGCACGCGTCCGTTGAAGTCGTCGAAGCCGGGGATCACCCGCGCCATGCGGTCGCGGATGCGGTCGTAGTCCGCCGCGAATCCATCCCAGTCCACCCCGCCGCCGCCCTCCGGCAGCGCCGCCTTTGCCAGCCCGCAGACGATGGACACCTCGCTGCGCAGCCGCGGCGACGCCGGCTTGTTCACCCCGCGGGAGATGTGTACGACGGACATGCTGTCCTCCACCGTCACGAACTGCTCGCCGCCCTTCTGCGCGTCGATCTCCGTGCGCCCCAGGCAGGGCCAGATCATCACCTCGCGCCCCGCAGTCACGTGCGTGCGGTTCAGCTTGGTGGTGACGTGGACGGCCAGGTCGATCCCCTTCAACCCCTCCGCCACCATCCCCGTGTCCGGCGACGCCCCCAGGAAGTTGCCGCCGATGGCCATGAAGAAGCGGATGCGCCGCTCCGCCATGGCCTCGATGGCGGTCGCGACGTCGTAGCCCCCCTCGCGCGGCGCCGCGAAGCCGAACTCCGCCTCCAGCCGGTCCATCCACGGGGGCGGATTGTGATCGATGCCCACGGTGCGGTCGCCCTGCACGTTGCTGTGGCCGCGCACGGGGCACGGGCCCGCGCCGGGGCGGCCCACGTTGCCGCGCAGCAGCAGCAGGTTGCTGCACGCGATGATGTTGTCCACCGCGTTCTCGTGCTGCGTGAGCCCCATGGCCCAGCAGAGGATGGTCGCGCGGGACTTGATGTAGACCTCCGACGCGGCGCGGATCTCGTTCTGCGTAAGCCCGCTCTGCTCCGTGATCTGCGTCCACGGCGTGGCGTCCAGGTCCGCCACCAGCTCCTCGTATCCCGTGCAGTGGGCGCGGATGAAGCCGTGATCGACCACCCGCCCGCGGTCCACCCGCTCCGCCTCCATCACCTGCTTCATGATCCCCTTGAGCACCGCCACGTCCGAGCCGGGCTTGGGCTGCAGGTACACCGTGGCGATCTCCGTCCCCCCGCCGAACAGCGTGGTCCCGACTTCCTGGGGATGGGCGAACTTCATCAGCCCGCGCTCGCGCAGGGGGTTGATGGCCACGATCTGCGCCCCGCGCCGCCGTGCCGCCTGCAGCACGGTGAGCATCCGCGGATGATTGGTCCCGGGATTCTGGCCGATGATGAAGATGGCGTCGGCCTTCTCGAAGTCGTCCAGCTGCACCGCGCCCTTGCCGATGCCCATCGTCCGCTTGAGCGCCACGCCGCTGGACTCGTGGCAGAGATTCGAGCAGTCGGGAAAGTTGTTGGTCCCGTACATCCGCCCGAAGAGCTGGTACAGGAACGCGGCCTCGTTGCTCGTGCGCCCCGAGGTGTAGAACGACGCCTGGTCGGGGTCCGGCAGGTCCCGCAGGAACGCGCCGGCCTTTGCGAACGCCTCGTCCCAGCCGATGGGCTCGAAGTGGCGCTTGCCTTCGCGCAGGATGACGGGCTGCGCCACGCGCCCCTGCTGCTCCAGCCAGTAGTCGCTCTGCCCCTGCAGCTCGTCGATGCTGTACCGGGCGAAGAACTCGGGGGTGACGCGCTTGCGGGTGGCCTCGGCGGCGACGGCCTTTGCGCCGTTCTCGCAGAACTCGAAGTGCGAGCGCTCGCCGGCGGCGGGTTCGGGCCAGGCGCAGCCGGGGCAGTCCACGCCGCCGTCCTGGTTCAGCACGCGCAGGGCGGCCGTGCCGGGGACGATGGCCTTTTCGCGCGCCAGCTGCCGCGCGGTGCTCAGGATGCTGGCCAGCCCGCCCGCGGGCTTTTCGGCCGGGTCGTGGAGGGTCGGCTTGGACGGCGTGGTGGACATGGTTCGTACTGCTCCCAGGAATGCGTAAACGCTTGCCTGGAAGGTGAGTGCGGCGGCGGGCGGAGGCAAGGGGAGGACGGGAACGGCAGTGCGAAAGTGCGGAAGTGCGGAAGTGCGGAAGTGCGGGAGTGCGGGAGTGCGGGAGTGCGGGAGTGGGA
>DATING010000266.1:0-2751 GCA_035474555.1 Longimicrobium sp.
TCCCTCAGAATGACAGCGCGGGCGGGGAAAGGGAATCCCGCCACGCGGTCCCGGGGGATGAGTTTGGGACGAAACGCGTCAGAACGGCGCCCGTCTTGCCGTTCCTCAGATAGGGGCGGCGCACTCTTGCTCCGCTCCGTCTTCTGCCTCCGCCCTCGTGCCCGGAGGTGCGCATGCGAGCCCATCGCGTGTGCGTCGTCGTGGGGCTGGTTGCCGCCGCGCTGCTGGCCGCCCGCCCCGCGCCTGCCCAGATCCTCGTCCGCGGTGTCCTGGTGGACGCCACCTCGGGCGCGCCCATCACCAGCGCGCGCATGAACCTGGCTGCCACCCGCGGCGCCTGGCGCGGCGAGCTGCTCACCGACAGCGTGGGCGGATTCGCCTTCGAAAACGTTCGCCCCGGCAACTACACCCTGCGCGCCCAGCGCGTGGGCTACCGCGACTCCGGCGGGCAGCTGCGCCTTTCCGCCGACTCGGTGGTGGAGCTGCAGATGCGGATGACGGTGGCCAGCGTGACCCTGGACCCGCTGACCGTGGTCACCCGCTCGCAGCGCAACGTGGGGCCCGTGCTGGAGGGCTTCTACCGGCGGTTGGCGCGCGGGCAGGGGCGCTTCGTGACGCGCGAGGAGATCGAGATGCGCCACCCGCCGCGCGTCACGGACATGCTGCGCAGCGTGCCCAACCTCACCAGCAACACGCCGCGGGCCGGCTCCAGCGGGGCCACCATGTCGCGTGGCAGCACCGGCCACCGGTGCACGGTCGTGTTCTTCGTGGACGGGGTGGTGGTGAGCCAGCCCGCGGGGATGGGGGGCGGGCCGTGGCAGTCCGGCTCGCGCACCGACCAGGCCATCGACGATTTCGTGCATCCCCAGGAGGTGGAGGGGATCGAGATCTACCGCGGCGAATCCGACACGCCGGCCGAGTTCATCACGCGGTGGGTGGGATGCGGCACGATCGTGATCTGGACCCGCCGCGGCGAGATGCGCGAGAAGAAGCCGGCCGAGGGCGAGGGGCCGACGGCGCGGGAGATGATCGAGGCAGCCCGGCAGGCGGATCAGCCGGATCAGTGAGGACACGGTCGACGCGGATCAGCAGGATCAGCAGGATCGGTGAGGATCGGTGAGGATGGACCCGGGCGGACCGGCGGGCATCCGGAGGCGCCCCCACCGCTCGCCGAGGCTCGCACCTCCCCCAAAAAACCCTGGGGGAGGTTGAACTGCGTATCCGCATCCTGGGGAGGCACTCGCTCATGGGCGGCGTGACACGGACGCGAAGGCAGCGGGAGGAACGGTTTGGCGGGCAGCACCAGCAGGGTCGAGATGCCGCTCGGCGCGGATGAGCTCCGGCAGGTCGCGCGGTTCGCCGCGGCATGCGCCCGGCGGGTGCTGCCGGTCTTCGAGGCGGCCCACCCGGCTGATGCCCGCCCGCGGGACGCCATCGCCGAAGCGGAGGCGTTCGGCGCGGGCGGAAGGCGCACGGCGGCACTGCGCACCAGGGGCTGGGCGGCCTACGCCGCCGCTCGCGAGGCGGAAGACGCTCCCGCGGCCAATGCCGCGTACGCCGCCAGCCACGCGGCGGGTGCCGCATACCTGCACCCCATCGCCAGCCCGCACCAGCTCAAGCACGTGCTGGGGGCCGCGGTTCACCAGGCGCTCGCCCTGGAGCTCCAGGCGGGCGAACCGGGCGCCGGCAGCGATCAGCTCCGCTGGGCCGCCAGCCTGGCATCGCCGGAGGTCCGGAGCGTGCTGCGGCGCATTCCGCCCCTGCCGCGCGGACGCGGGCGCTTCAGCGAGCTGCTGGCCGAGCTGGACGCCGCGCTGCGCGGCTGAGGCCGGGACGCGGCGGCGTACGCCTTTACCGATTGGCCGAATCGGCGTAAGTTTATGCGCGACAGGTGTTCCCGCTCGCGCATCCCCCTCAACCGATCCCCCCGATGTTGCCCGTTCTCTTTGAAATCGGCGGCTTCAAGGTCACCAGCTTCGGCGTGCTGATCGCGCTGTCGTTCCTCGCGGCCGGCTGGCTGCTGGCGCACGAGCTCAAGCGGCAGGGCGAGGACCCCGAGGCCGCGTGGGACCTGGCGGGGTGGGCGGCCATCGCCGGCATCCTGGGCGCCAAGTTCTACTACCTGATCCTGCACTTCGACGAGACGGCCCTGGACCCGTGGGGCGCCCTCGCGGCACGCTCGGGGCTGGTGTGGTACGGCGGATTCATCGGCGGGGCGCTGGGGGTGCTGTTCCGGCTGCACCAGCTCAAGATGCCCGTGTGGAAGGTGGCCGACGCCGTGGCGCCGGCGCTGGCGCTGGGCTACGCCATTGGCCGCGTGGGATGCTTCCTGGTGGGCGACGACTACGGCTCGCCGACCACCGCGCCGTGGGCCGTGGCCTTTCCGCAGGGCGCGCCGCCGTCCACCGCCGGCAACCTGCGCGCGTTCGGCGTGGACGTGCCGGCCGCGACGCCGGACAGCGCCGTGCTGGCCGTGCATCCCACCCAGCTGTACGAAACGGGGATGACGCTCATCATCCTCGCCATCCTCTTCCGGCTCCGCCCGAAGCTCGCCGCCACGCCGGGGCAGCTGTTCTTCGTGTGGCTGGCGCTGGCGGGGGTGGAGCGGTTCATCGTGGAGATCTTCCGCGCCAAGGACGACCGCTTTTTCGGGGTGATCTCGGTGGCGCAGCTCATCAGCATCGGTTTAGTGGTGACCGGCCTCGCCGTCCTGTACTCGCTCAACAAGCGCCGCGAGCAGGCTCCGCGCAG
>DATING010000267.1:0-3484 GCA_035474555.1 Longimicrobium sp.
AGGCAAAGGCCAGGACGAGCGAAACGACGTACGCGCCCACCAGCCACCCCAGCAGCCCCAGGTCCCGCCCCGGGAGCGCCCGGTCCAGGGCGACCTTGGTGAGGTACGGGCCGGCGAGCTCCAGCGCCGCGCCCGTAAAGAGCAGGAGCAGCGACGCGGCCACGGCCAGCCGGTACGGGCCCAGGTAGCCCACCAGGCGCCGGAGGAGCGCCCGGTCGGGCTTGCGGTCGTGGGCCTCGTC
The DNA here is from genome assembly GCA_035474555.1 of Longimicrobium sp. Taxonomy (GTDB): domain Bacteria; phylum Gemmatimonadota; class Gemmatimonadetes; order Longimicrobiales; family Longimicrobiaceae; genus Longimicrobium. The sequence continues at coordinate 242 of DATING010000267.1, forward strand.
CTCCTGGAGGGGGAGCGCGTCGCTCACGCGCACCTCCGCGCACGCGCGTACGAGAGGTCGACCGGAAAACGGGCGTAGTTGCAAACGGATCGCATGGAGGCAACGTAGCAAGGCCGCGGGCAGCGGGCAACGCGGGGGCGGGCTCGTTGACAACTCCTTGGCAGAGGCATAGCTTGGGCTACCTCCCTCGTTCTGCTCCACACTGCTCCAACTCCCCGGTACAGCCGATGTCGTTTGCCGCCGCCGGCCGGGCGCCGCGCCCCCCGCGGGCCGTGAGGACCGCTGTACGCGCCGCCGTTTTCGTGGCGCTGGCGGGGGCGGGAATGGCCGGAGCGGCCGCGTGCGCGGGGATCGGCGGGGGTGCGGACGAGGGTGACGCGCTGGTGCTGGGGCTGGCCGTCCCGCTGACGGACACGGAGGGCAAGCCCGACGTCTACGGCGTGCGCTCCCGGATGGGCGCGGAGCTGGCCGTGGAGGAATTGAACGCCGCGGACGCGTTCGGCGGACCGAAGCTCGCGCTGCGCCTGGTGAACGACCGGGGCGACCCCGAGACGGCCATCGCCGTGGCGGACTCGCTGGTGCAGGACGCGCGGGTGCTGGCCGTGGTAGGCCATGTCTACTCCGGCGCCACCATCCAGGCCGCCGGCCGCTACCAGGGCCGCCTTCCCGCCGTCGCCACCAGCGCCACCAGCCCGGACATCAGCCGTTTGGGCGACTGGATCTTTCGCGTGGCCAGCAGCGACTCGGCCAACGCCGTGGCCCTGGCGCGCGCGGCGCAGGGGATGGGGCGGCGCATCGCCATCCTGTACGCCAACGACGACTACGGGCAGGGACTGGCGCGCAACTTTGCCTCGGCGCTGCGGGCGGCGGGCGGGGAGGTGGCCGCCACGGACCCGTTCCTGGACGGCACGGACGACTTTCGCCCGTACCTGCTGCGGATGAAGGCGCGCGGCGTGGACCTGGTGTTCGTCGCGGGGCTGCAGGACCCGGCGGCGCGGGCCATCGCGCAGGCGCAGGAGGTGGGGCTGGCCGCGCGCTTCGTGGGCGGCGACGGCATCGAGGGATTGGCCTCCATGGGCGCGCGCTACGACGGCACGGCCGTGGGAATCCTGTTCCATCCGCAGATGTCGGACTCGGCGCGCGCCTTCGTGCGGCGCTACCGGGCGCGGTACCGGGAAGATCCCGACTCGCAGGCGGCGCTCGCCTACGACGCGGTGCGGCTGCTGGCCCGCGCGCTGGAGGCGGGGCACCGCGACCCGGGCGCCATCCGCGGCTGGCTGGCCGGCGTGGGGCGCGACGGACGGGGAGGCTCGCCCGCCTTCGAGGGGGTGGCGGGGAGCGTGAAATTCGACGAACACGGAGATCCGGTGGACAAGCGGTTCACGATGGGAGTGATCCAGGGCGGCACGATCGCGCTGCCGGAGGCCGGCCGATGAGCGCGCGGTGGAGCCTGCCGGGCGGCGGCGGCAACAGCGCGGGCATGTTCTCGCGGCTGCAGAACCGGCTGCGGGTGGGCGGCGCCATCATCGTGGGGCTGGTGCTGCTGGGCGCCGGCGTCTCGGCGCTCAGCCTGGAAAAGGTGAGCCGCGACATGCAGCACCGGCTGCTGGAGCTGCGCCGCAGCTCCGAGATCGGCACGGCGCTGGAGTCGCTCATCCTCAACCAGATCGCGGCCGGCGAGCGCTACCTGGTGACGCCGGACCAGCGCTTTCAGCAGTCGTTCGCGGAGTACGGCCGCCGCGCGCACGAGCAGCGGCGCCAGTACAAGGACCTGCGCGACCTGTCCCCCGGCGAGCAGCAGAAGATTGCCGCCGTGGAGCAGGCCCACCAGCGCATCGAGGTGGAGTACGCCCTGGCGCACGCCCAGGTGGACGTGGGCGACCGCGACGGCGCCCTGGCCCGCGTGGCCGCCGTGCGCCCGCAGACGCAGGTGCTGGAGGAGTCCATCCGCGAGATCAGCGCGACGCAGGCCGAAAAGGTCTCCACGGCCGCGTCGGAGCTGCGGCAGGAAAGCCGCCGCTGGGAGCTGGGGCTGCTGCTGCTGGCCATCACCGCCGCGCTGGCCACGGCCGCCCTCATCTACACGGCCATGCGCTGGATCCAGCGCCCCCTGGACACCCTGGTCGCCTCCGCCGAGCGGCTGGGCCAGGGCGACCTGCGCGAGGGGCTGGACGGCGAGCGCGGCGCCATGACGGTGGAGTTCGCCGCCCTGGCCCGCGCCTTTGACCAGACGGCCGGGCAGCTGCGCACCATCGTGGGCGAGACGGTGGGCACGGCCGAGCGCATCAGCAACTTCGCGTCGGACCTGAGCAGCATCTCCGAGGAGGTGGCGGCGTCCAGCGGCGAGGTCGCCACGGCCATGGTGGGGATCGCCAGCGGCGCGGAAACGCAGTCGCAGGGGCTGCAGGCCACCAAGGAGGCGCTGGAGGAGATGGGCCGCCGCTCGGGCGAGATCGTGAACGCGTCGCAGATGGTGACCTCGCTCAGCGAGCAGATCTACTTCGTGGCGGCGCAGAGCCGAGCCGAGGTGGGCTCGGCGCTCACGCGGCTGCTGGAGATCCGCGAGGTGGTGACGGATTCCGCCACCAAGGTCACGGAGCTGGAGCAGGCGTCGCTGCAGATCGACCGCTTCGTGGAGACCATCACGGCCATCGCGCGGCAGACCAACCTGCTGGCGCTGAACGCGGCCATCGAGGCCGCCCGCGCCGGCGAGCACGGCCGCGGCTTCGCGGTGGTGGCCGAGGAGGTGCGCAAGCTGGCCGAGGGCTCGGCGCGCGCGGCCAACGAGGTGGCGCAGAACGTGACCGGCATCCGCAGCCGCATCGAAGAGGTGGTGACCACGATGGGCCGCGGCACGGGCAAGGTGGCCGACGTGGAGGAGGTGTCGCGCGGCGCCGACAGCGCCCTGGAGCAGATCCTGGCCGCGGTGGACGGCGTGCGCCTGGCCGCCGACCAGGTGGAGGAGGCTGCCGCGCGCAACGCCGCCGCCATGGAGGGCGTGGAGGTGTCGCTGGCCGAGGTGTCCGGCACCAGTGAGTCGCACGCCGCCAGCGCCGAGGAGGTCAGCGCCGCGGCCGAAGAGCAGTCTGCCGCCACGCAGGAGATGTCCGCCTCCAGCGCCGAGCTGCTGCACGCCGCCGAGCGCATGCGTGAGCTCGTGAGCGGGTTCCGCGTGGGTGCGTGAGGAAAGTGCGTGAGTGCGTGAGGGCGAAAGTTTGATCGCGCGGAAGGCCCGCCCCCGGA
>DATING010000268.1:0-3351 GCA_035474555.1 Longimicrobium sp.
CGGTGCCAGACACCACCGAAAAGGTGAGCGGGGGGATCTGAATCCCCTGCAGGAGCTTGGCGGCCTGGACGAGCACCTGCTTCAGGATCACGTTCAGGATCGCCTTGTCCCACCCGCCCATCTGCGACTCGTCCAGCCAGATCGACTTGGGGGTGATGACGAGCGTGCTCCCCGACACGGACGCGGTGGCGAACACGATCACCTTGGTGGTCCCGCTCACCGTGCTCGTGCCCAGCGTGTACTGCCCGTAGAAGGTGGGAAAGACGAGCTGAAATGCGTTCTGCGTGGGCGCGGCGTCGGTGGGGTGCTTGCCGGTGGGGTCGATGGAAGCCGCCCACTGGTCGGACGGCGGCGGCTGCAAGGTAAAGGTGGGCGCCGCCTGGATGTCCCAGCTGGCCACGTAGCTCTGGCCCGACAGTGTCCCGGGCAGCGAGCCCTTGAACAACTTCGTACGGGCGTCCGGCTTGGCGTACAGCTGGGTCATCCCCTGGCCCAGGGTATCCGCGTTCATCCCCACGGCGACGTCGAACTGGCTCATGGTGTCTTCTCCGGGTGGAGCGCCCCGGCGGGGGGCGCGGAAGCGGGAGGCGCGGAGGTGGTCGGGGGCGTAGAGGCCGCGCGGGGAGGGGCGGTCCAGAAGGTGGCGCGCCACGCGCCGCCGGTGCCGCGGTAGCCGCTGGGAAAACCGTCGAAGGGCTGCACGGAAGGCCCGTGCAGGGGATCCAGGACGTGCACCTCGCGGGTGTCGGCGTGGTAGCCGGACAGCACCACGTAGTGCGAGCCGCCGTGCCGCCACTCCAGCTGCACGCAGACCGGACGGCTGGCGCCGATCTCGGACACGACGCGCTCGAAGGTGGGACGCCCCGCGCTCCAGTGGCTGTGGCACCCGGCCAGCGCCAAGGCGTCATCGAGCCGGGCGTTCACGTCGCAGCGCGCGCGCAGCGCGGCGTCTTCGCGGTGCCCCGAGCAGTCGAACCCCAGGACCGCGGCGGCCGCCTCGTGCTGCCGCCAGGCGCGGGTGCCGTAGAAGCGACCCAGTGATGCGGAGATCGCCGCCCAGCACCAGCGTCCCAGCTCCTGTATCTCCAGCTCGAGCGCCAATACGCACGAGCCTGCTGCGGCGGAGATGTGCGGCGTCCCGGAGTAGCTCTCCCGCCGGGCTCCGGGAGGCTCGATCCTGAGTCGCATCACGGACAGAAGCCGAAAGTAAAAAATGTGTATTCGAAGTCGATATTCCGCGATTCTTTCCTGCAACGCACCAGGCGCAAACCGTCGCGCATCCCGGAAACCCATGAACACACTTGCATATGGAGGCACCTGTTAAAAAATTCTCCCGGGACAGAACGTCCCAGAAACTACGAAATCACTCCAAGTACTTTTCCCGTTACTTTCTGCCTACGAGACGAACTATGCGCGGCTGCGGAGGCAAGCGCAAGAGTCTTGTGCAACCCCCAGCTGTAGCAGATGGCCACTTAGACGGCTATCATGCCCTGCTGCCGTGCCTTTACGTTCTTTCGCCTTTTGGTGATGATGGTGGCAGGCACGCCCCTGATCCGTCTTTGGGGCGTTGCCTCCGGGACGCGTGCCCCCCGGCCGTCGACAATCTGAACGGGAGCTACAGGGGATCTGGCCGAGCTGAGAAACGCTGTCTGTAGGGATCGCATCGAACATCCGCTGGGCTCGCGCGCGATGCCCATCCGGGCTTCCCCGAGCCAGCCTGGAGTGCCCGAATCTGTCACGAACCTTGTCACGAGGCCGGCAGACCGTGCTCGCGGCGTGCTCCGAATCTAAATGTTTTTCAGCCTGTGCATCGCCAGGATTCCGAGGCCTGGGCCGACCGCCAGGATACCGAAGGCAAGCGGCCATCCGCCTGCGTCCCGCAGGTGTGGAACGGCGGCGATGGTGATGGAGGTCAGCAGGAAGCCCAGCGCGGTCTGCAGGGTCAGCGCGGTGCCGACGGCATGCGCCGGCGCCACCTCGGTGACGACGGCGCTGAACTGCGCCGAGTCCGCCACCACGGAGAAACCCCAGACGAGACCTACGCCTACCGCGAGCCCGGCAGGCGCGGAAAGCAGCCATCCCATCAGCAGCGCACAGGCGCCGCTCGCCGCCATCGCCCAGATCGTGACCCGCTCGCGCCCCAGCCGATCCGCCCATCGCCCCGCCAGCACCGAGCCGACAGCCCCGGCGCCGATCACGGCGAAGGCTACGGTGCCGGAGAGCGCGTGAGCATGGAGATCGGACGCTCCGCGAGCGCGGAAGAATTCCGAAAAAAAGATTGGCACGGCCACCCACATCGCGTACAGCTCCCACATGTGCCCGAGATATCCGGCGATGGCCAGCCGCGCGGGCCGGTTGCGCGCCACCTCGCCGATCAATCCCCACGCGAACGGCCGCCGCGCGAACGGGTACGGCCCCTCGCGGTACGCCACCGCCACCAGCACGGCGGACAGCACCGCGCCCGCCGACGCGGCCAGCACCACGTCGCGCCAGTCCAGCCCGGGAAACGCGCGCAGCAGGTAGGGCGTAGCCTTGCCCACGGTCAGCGCGCCGACGACGGTGCCGATGGCCAGACCGCGCGCGGAGCGGAACCACGTGGCGATCATCTTCATGGCCGGGGGATACACGCCGGCCAGCAGCACGCCCGTGGCAAAGCGCAGCGCCAGCGCCTGCCCGTAGCCGTCCGCCGCCACGAGCGCCGCGTTGGCCCCCGCGGCCAGCAGCGCGCTCACGGCGAAGTACACGCGGCTGGGGACCAGGTCCGCCAGGTTGAGCACCGCCGCCAGGGCCGTCCCCGCCACGAAGCCAAGCTGCACGGCCCCCGTGAGCCATCCCGCCTGCGACGCGGACAATCCCCACAGCTCCTGCAGCCGCGGCGACACGGCGCTCGCGCTGAACCACAGCGCCATCCCCAGCAGCTCCGCCACCGCCAGCAGCACGAGAATCCGCCACCGGTGCGGGTGCGCGTCAGGCGTGGCGGTGGATGTGGATTGCTGCGTCACGGGGGCGTGCGGAAGGAGAGAGGGACGGCTGCGGGACGCGTGCAGGGTACGCCGGACCGGCCCCGGGAAGCAATGGATGCGGTGCCTGAACGGCCAGCGGGTCCCCCGCAGATGCAGGGGACCCGCTGCACACCGCCGGGCCGGCCGCGCGTCAGCCGCCGGGAACCAGGCGCAACCGCCGTGACGTGCGGTCGACCGCGAAGACGCCATCGCCCGCAACGTGATAATTCTCGGTTCTTCGTCGATTTAGTTGCAGGTAGGTAGAAGAAGATGGACACCGGTCCCGCGGTTTGGCAGAATGGAGTTGTCTAGGCTCCCATTCAGCGCACTCCGAAGAACACGGTGTCCA
>DATING010000269.1:0-2467 GCA_035474555.1 Longimicrobium sp.
GTTCGGCTTCAAGCGCGGCCTGATGACGACGGTGCACGCCTACACCAACGACCAGAACATCCTGGACCTGCCCCACAAGGACCTGCGCCGGGCCCGCGCCGCCGCCATGTCCATGATCCCCACCACCACGGGCGCCGCCAAGGCCACCGGGCTGGTGATCCCCGAGGTCAAGGGCAAGATCGACGGCATGGCGTTCCGCGTCCCCACGCCGGACGTGTCGGTGGTGGACCTGACGGCGGAGCTGGAAAAGGACGTGGATGCCAAGACGGTGAACGACGCCCTCCGCGCCGCGTCCGAGGGGAAGCTGAAGGGGATCCTGGGATACGAGGAGACGGAGCTCGTTTCCATCGACTACACGGGCAACCCCCACTCGTCCATCGTGGACGCGCCGTCCACCAACGTGCTGTCCGGGCTGGTGAAGGTGGTGGCCTGGTACGACAACGAGTGGGGCTACAGCTGCCGCTGCGTGGACCTGGCCCGGTACATGGGCGAGCGGCTGTGAGCGTGCGCAAGCTCACCATCACCGACCTGCCGGAGGACGCGCTTCGCGGCAAGCGCGTCCTGGTCCGCGTGGACTACAACGTCCCGCTGGACGAGGCCGGGCAGATCACGGACGACACGCGCATCACCAGCACGCTCCCCACGCTGGACGCGCTACTGCAGCAGGGGGCCAAGGTCATCCTCATGGCCCACTTCGGCCGCCCCAAGGGCAAGCCGGAGCCCTCCATGTCGCTGGAGCCGGTCGCCAAGCGGCTGGAGGAGCTGCTGGAAGGCCGTACCGTGCGCTTTGTCCGCGACACGGCGGGGTTCGAGGCGCGCACGGCCGTGGGGATGCTGTACGAGGGCGACGTGCTCCTGCTGGAGAACACGCGCTTTCTCCCCGGCGAGGAAAAGAACGACCCCGCCCTGGCGGAGGAGATGGCCGCGCTGGGCGACGTGTTCGTGAACGACGCGTTCGGCGCCGCGCACCGGGCGCACTCGTCCACGGCCGGCGTCGCGAAGTACATGCGGGCGCAGGGCAAGCCGGCCGTGGCGGGGCTGCTGATGGACCGCGAGCTGGAGTACCTGGGCCGCGCCCTGGCGGAGCCCAAGCGCCCGTTCGTGGCCATCCTGGGCGGCGCCAAGATCAGCGGCAAGATCGACGTCATCCGCAGCCTCCTTCCCAAGGTGGACCGCCTGATCATCGGCGGCGCCATGGCGAACACCTTTTTCAAGGCGATGGACCTGGCCACCGGCACGTCGCTGGTGGAGGACGACCGCCTGGAGATGGCCCGCGAGCTCCTGGCGACGTCCGGCGACAAGCTCGTCCTTCCCACGGACGCCGTCGTGGCGGCAACGATGGATGCGGGGCAGGCCACGCAGACCGTCGGCCGCGAATCCATCCCGGCGGACCGCATGGTGCTGGACATCGGGCCCGCGACGGTCGCGGAGTACCGGCGGATCCTGGCGGACGCGGGGACGGTGCTGTGGAACGGGCCCATGGGCGTGTTCGAGGTGCCGGAGTTCGCGGCAGGCACGAAGGGGGTGGCCGAGGCGGTCGCGGAGGCCACGGACCGCGGCGCCACCACCATCATCGGCGGGGGGGATTCCGCCGCGGCGGTGGGCGAGCTGGGGCTGGAGCACCGCATGTCGCACGTGAGCACGGGCGGCGGGGCGTCGCTGGAGTTCCTGGAAGGCAAGGAGCTCCCCGGCGTGGCGGCGCTGATGGACGCGGGGGCCGCGTGACGGCCCCCCGCAGGCCGGTGCTGGCGGGCAACTGGAAGATGAACCACGGGTCGTCCGAGACGGTCCGCTTCTTCGCCGATTTCCTGGCCCTGCACACGCCGTCGGACGACCGCACCGTCCTCTTCTTTCCCCCCGCCCTCTCCTTCGCCGCGGCAAAGGAGGCCCTGCAGGGGCGGCCGGACGTGCGGCTGGGCGTGCAGAACGTGCACTGGGAGAAGAGCGGCGCCTTTACGGGCGAATTGTCCGTGGGGATGGCGGCGGACGCGGGGGCGGAGTTCGTCCTGGTGGGCCACAGCGAGCGCCGCCACGTCTTCGGCGAAACGAGCGCGGAGACGGCCCGAAAGGTCCGCGCCGTGCTGGACGGCGGGCTGATCCCCGTGCTGTGCGTGGGCGAGACCCTCGAGGAGCGCCGCGCGGACCGGGCAGAGGCCGTCGTGGCCGAGCAGCTCACGCCCGTGCTGGAGATCCTGGGCACGGCGGAGATCGCGGAGCTGATCGTGGCGTACGAGCCCGTGTGGGCCATCGGCACGGGGGTCACGGCCACGCCGCAGGACGCGTCGGCCATGCACCGGGCCGTCCGCGCGCGGCTGGCGGCGGCGTTCGGCGAGGCGGCGGCGGCCGCGGTGCCCGTGCTGTACGGGGGCAGCGTCAAGGCCGACAACGCCGCGGAACTGATGTCGCAGCCCGGCGTGGACGGGGTCCTGGTGGGCGGCGCGAGCCTGGATGCGCAGGGATTCTCGGC
>DATING010000270.1:0-3899 GCA_035474555.1 Longimicrobium sp.
CGGGGCGGGGTTGAAGGCGAACTCGTGGAGCCCCGTCTGCACCACGTCGTTGCCGTGCTTGATGGTGGCCGTCACGATCAGCCGCAGCTCGCCGGGCCCGGAAACGGCCAGCTCCACCTCGCGCACGGTCTCCTCGCCCGCGCGCGCCGGCCCCGTCCACGCCGTCGCGGCGGGGTCCGCCAGCGCCAGGCCGCTCTCCGCCGACACGTCCAGCGACAGCGACGCCGCGTCCACGCTGGGCCGCGCCGTGATCCGCACCCGCCGCCGTCCCGGCCCGGGCTCGGGGAGCGCCGTGATCACGACCTCCACCGGCGCCGTCACCTTGCCCGGCGCGCCCGTCAGCCGGTTGATCCCGTGCGGGGGCGGGGCCGCATCCGCCTGCGCACCGGCGTGCGGCGCGGCGAGGGCGGTGGCGGCAACGACAGCGAAGGACAGCGCAAACCGGTTCATGAACGGGCCTTGTCGAGGATGGGTCGGATGCGATGCGGAACGCGCAGGTGTCAGTACCGTGCGAGCAGCGAGAAAGTGCCCTGGTGGGCGTTGCCATCGCCCAGCTGCGAGTCGCGGGGCGCACTCCAGCTGCGCACCTCCACGCGGTAGTAGCCGGCTGGCAGGCGCTGGGAGATCTGCTCCGAGTCGCCCACCCCGTTCACCGCGTCGCTGCCGGCCACGCGCTCGCCGGCCGCATCGAACAGGTACAGGTCCAGGTCCGCCTTGTCCGCCACGCGCGCGCCCGTGATCTTCATCGTGATGGTCACGGGCCCCTCCCGCGCCAGCCGGAACCAGTAGTGCGCCGACGAGCCCCACACGTTGCTGCGCAGCGACGAGCGGCTGTCGGCCGACCCCGTCACCGAGACGCCCGGCGCCAGCGGCACGGGAAAGGGCTCCGGCGCGGCCGGCGTCTGCCCCACGGGATAGCGGATGCCGCGCGCGTCCAGCCCCGCCGCCAGCGCGTCCTGCCGCCGGGTGATCCCCGCCAGCACGTTGGCGTAGCGCAGCAGGTACACGTCCGGTTCCTTGCCCAGCTCCACCAGGCTGCGCCACAGCGGCACGAATCCCAGCGCCAGGTCGTCGCCCGCCTCGGCGCCGTCGTCGAACCAGTCCCACAGCAGCGACGCCACCGAGTGCTCGCTCCAGATCCCCGGCCGGTCGCCCGCGGGGACGTCGTCCTCCAGGTCGGCGGAGAGGAGCACGATCTGCCGCCCGCGCACGGCCCCCGTGTCGATGTACCGGGGGTTCCCCGTGGTGGCGCCCGCGAAGAAGTTGCTCCACCCCTCGCTCCACGCCAGCCGCGGGTCCAGCCGCTCCCCGAAGCTGTGGTCGCCGCCGGGGCTGCTTTCGCGGCTGAAGCGGTCCATCAGGAAGTGCCCGTACTCGTGGGCGATGATGTGGTCGTCGTACTCGTCGCTGTCGCGGTCGCGGCGGCCGTTGATGAAGGCCACCGCCTCGCGCGGGTTGAAGTAGGTGTTGCCGATGTACGTGGTATCCCAGCGGATCTCCACCCGCGGCAGCGAGACGCCCGGCTGCCCCGCGCGCACCAGCGCGTTGGCGTGGTGGATGGTCACGGCGATGTTGAACGCCCCCGCGATGCGGCTGCTGTCCGTGGCCAGCATGTCCTGCGTGACCGTGCGCTCCCGCCCCAGGGCGAACGTCGGCGAGACCATGGAGAGCTCCGCGCGGTCGCGTACGCGCACCACCGTGGCGTTCTCCGTCTGCGCCAGCGCGCGCACGTAGACCTGCGGGTTTCCGCGGCGCGGGACGGGGATGTCGTAGCTCCCCTTGGCGTCCGTGAACCCGCTCCCCAGCACCGTCCGCGACGGCGACTGCACCACCTCCACGCGCACGCCCGCGGCCGGCGTGCGCACGGGCGCGTCCAGCTGCAGCCCCGCGCGGGTGACGGGGATCTTCTCGTACAGCACGGTGCCGCGCACGTGCGTGTTCTGCGCGGCGGCGGGGCTCGCGGCCAGCGCCAGCAGCAGGAGCGCGCGCAGGGCGCCGCGGGGGCGCGGATCGTGTCGGGGGATGCAGCGGATCACGGGCGTCGTGGTCGGGGGGACCCGGAAAGCCGGAAGGGCAGGGGATATGATCGGCTGATACGCCCCGCCGTGTCAACGCGGAGAACCCTCGTCGGGTGCGCATTGTTCCGGATGCCCGGGTCGGAAAGGTGCGAAATCGCCCTACGTATCCCGACGTGGCCTCGGCTACGGGTGGTCGTCGAGTACCCGCGGGCATTTCACGCGGAGGTTCGCGGAGACGGGGAGAGAACGCGGAGAACAGCAGGAGCTCTCCTCCGCGCCCTCCGCGTAAGAATGCCGTAGAAGATTGCGGTTGATGGAGATCGGCGCATTGGCAGGGATGCCGCGCGCGCCGGCTCCGCGATGCGGGAGCGCCTCCGGGAACCGGCTCCGGAGGCGCTCCGTCGTGACTAGCCCTGGTCTCATCCCCCCCGGATGTCGTCAGACGCAGCCCACGCAGGTGAGGTTCTGGAGCGTGCACGGCTCCAGGTACGTGTCCGGGATGTGCTCCGGGGGCGCTCCGTCATCCACCCGCTGTCGTGCGGCCACGTCGCCGGACGGCGGCCGTCAGCTGGCCACCGGCACCACCTTGCCGTCGAAGATGCGGATCCGCTGCCCGTCGAATTTCGTCAGCTCGAAGAACGCGTCGTCCTCGTTGAAGCCGAGGGACATCTCCTGCAGCAGCCCGATGGCGATGGCCTCGCCGAACGGCAGGGACTCCGTGTAGTCCGACCGCCAGTGAACGCCCGCCGCGCTGCGGAACAGGGCGATGTTGCCTGCCAGCTTGTTCAGCTCGCCGCCCACCGTCATCTGCCCCGCGTCCGTCCCGGCGTACGCAACGAGCGAAAGTCCGTCCGCGGCCGACTGCACGGGGTTCTCGATGGCCTTGCTCTCATCGAAGAAGGCCTTGAGGATGGTGGCGCAGGCGCCCGAGCCGGTGGCGTGCCCCGCGCCATACGCCGGGTGCGTGGGCGCGCCCTCCGGATACGCCTGCGGCAGCAGGTACGTCGCGAAAGGCTTTCCGGGGCCGTAGTACACCGCCAGCCCGCTCTTCTCCGCGGTGTCGGCGGGGTTCGTCACGGTCAGCGAGCTGATGATGTCGGCGTGCAGCGGGTAGGTGCGCGCGCCGGTGACGTGGTTGTGCACGCGCCCGCCGTATTCCTCCGGCCGCAGCCGCCGGTGCACGCCCCACTTTTGCCACCAGACCGCGCGCAGCGCCCGGCCCATCACCTCGGCAAGCACCTGGAGCAGGTGCGTGGGGCCAAAGGTGGCGAAGCCCGCCTGCGTCTTCGAGTCCATCGCCGTCCCGGGCGGGTCGTACGGGTTGCCGGCGTTCTTGGGGAACTCCAGGTCCACCTGCGGAACCGCCGTGCTCCCGTCGAGCTGGTCACCCGTGGGCTCGCTCATCAGGATCCACGCGGTGTTGTACCACGCGTCGATCACCTGGTCAAAGTGCACGAACGTGGCGCCGTCGCGCAGGTTGCGGATGAAGCGGAACGTCGTGTCGAAGGTGTCGCCGCCGCGCAGGTCCAGCCCGTTCTGCGCGTTGAGCCAGGTGGAGAACGAGGTCAGGTAGTCGGTGTTGGCCGCCGCGGGGATCTGCCGCTGGTTGATGACCCGCGATCCGTACGACACGTACCCGTCGTCGGCCTCGCGCCCCAGCCCCACCGGCTTGCGCTTGTCCTGGTTCCCCTTGAGCAGGAACTGCGAGACGTACGGCCCCACCTGCTCGCCGGGGTAGATGCCCCGAAAGAGGTTCTGCGGCGCCACGGGCGCGGTGCCGCCGAACTGGGGGAACTCGCCGTTCAGCGAATCGATGGCGCGCTTGACGACGGTGTTCGCCGTGGCCGCGTCGGTCGCGTAGCTGCCGAACCAGACGTCGCG